>JAICSG010001179.1 GCA_025937035.1 Thermoanaerobaculia bacterium
CGACTTCTGCACCCGGGTCCGGCGTCACGGCTTCCGCTGCCTCTACGCGCACAAGGCCGTGCTATACCAAATGGTGGCCTACACGACGGGGGGATACAGTCCGGGGCGGAACTTCCAGTTCGGGCGGAGCGGCGCGATCTATGTCCGGCGCTACGCCCGGGCCTGGCAGTGGCTGACCTACTTCGCCTTCAACGCCGCCGCCTGGTTGCGGCGCGGCAGCTCGCGCAGGAAGCCGGCGACGAAGGCGACCGCCACCCAGGCGAGGAAGCGCAGGCGCTGCAGTGGGCTGCCGTAGCGCCGCGCGTAGATCGCCCCGCTGCGGCCGAACTGGAAGTTCCGCCCCGGGCTGTATCCCCCCGTCGTGTAGGCCACCATTTGGTATAGCACGGCCTTGTGCGCGTAGAGGCAGCGGAAGCCGTGACGCCGGACCCGGGTGCAGAAGTCGGCGTCGTCGACGCAGATGTAGAAGACGTCGTCCCACATCCCGGCGGCCTCGGCGGCGGCGCGGCGGATCAGGATGGCGCAGCCGTTGACGTAGTCCACCTCGGCATCCTGATCGTACTGGCCGCGGTCGATCTCCCCATAGCCCCGCTCGCGGGTGATCGACTCCCGGAAGCGCAGGATGCCCCCCGCCGACCAGAGCCGGCGGCGGTCGCCGTGGAAGTAGCACTTGGGGCCCACGCAGCCGACATCCGGCGCCGACTCGGCCACCCGCACCAGCTCGGTCAGCATTCCTGGCTCGACCTCGATGTCGTTGTTGAGCAGGAGCACGTAGTCGTAGCCGTTCTCGAAGGCCCAGCGGAAGCCGGCGGCGTATCCCGAGGAGCTCCCCCGGTTGACCTCCACCCGCACCTGCTTGAGATCGGGCCAGGCCGCGGCGAGCGCCTCGGGCGAGCCGTCGGTCGAGGCGTTGTCGAGCACCACGAGGTCGAAATTGGGATAGGTCATCCGCCGCAGGCTCTCGACGGCCTGCAGGGTGATCTCCTTGCCGTTGTAGTTGACCACGACGGCGGCGACGCGGGGGAGGGGAGCGGACATCGGCGGGCGATGTTATCAGGTACCATCCCTCCGCCATGCTCCGCCGCCTCGCCGCCCGCCTCCTCCTGCTGGGATTCAGCCTCGCCTTCAGCCTCCTGATCGCTGAGGTGGCCGTGCGGCTGGTGCGGCCCCAGGCGGTGATGACCGTCTCGCGCGGGCTCTATGTGCCGGACCCGCCCCGCCGCTATCGGCTCCAGCCGGGATTCCGGGGGACGGTCTCCAACCGGGTGGAATTCGATACCCGCGTCGCGATCAACCGGGAGGGGCTGCGCGGGCCGGAGATCGGGCCCAAAGCCCCCGGCACGCTCCGGGTCCTGGTCCTCGGCGACTCCTTCGCCTTCGGCGTGGGGGCCCGGGAAGGGGAGACCTATCCGGCCCGGCTCCAGGAGGTTCTCCGCTCCCGGGGCGTCCGCGCCGAGGTGCTCAACGCGGGCGCTCCCGGCTACGGCGTGCCCGACGAGACCGCCTGGTTCGAGCGCTGGGGCAAGCCGCTCGATCCGGACGTCGTCCTGGTGACCGTCTTCATCGGCAACGACCTCCAGGACGCGGTGCCCGGCCCCAAGCCGACGGCGGTGGACGGCGCCCTGGTGATGCCGGGAGAGAGGTCGGGGAGCCTCTCCCGCTGGCTCTACTACCACTC
>JAICSG010000916.1 GCA_025937035.1 Thermoanaerobaculia bacterium
CAATCCCAAATCACCGGATCACAATTTCAGATCGATCGGCGCAGATGGCGGATGGTGCGGAT
Organism: Thermoanaerobaculia bacterium; assembly: GCA_025937035.1. Classification (GTDB taxonomy): domain Bacteria; phylum Acidobacteriota; class Thermoanaerobaculia; order Multivoradales; family UBA5704; genus DATARR01. The sequence continues at coordinate 63 of JAICSG010000916.1, forward strand.
AGCAGGCGCCGTTGTGCGGATAGCAGGCGTCAGCGACCTCGGGAGGGAGACGTCCCGACGTTGGTGGCCTGCCCGGGTCGTGCTGAAACGGACTGGGACGTCTCTACGGCTCACCTTTTCGATGAGGCGGTCACCGACGCTTGTCGTGGCGACTTGTGTATAAGAGGTTGGGTTGACACCCCAGGCTGGGCAAATTCCGCCCCGCGGGCGGGGGGATTCTCGAACCGGCTCCGTCAGGCGGCTCCAAAGATGTGTGCGATCATTTTCCCAGAGCCCCGACTGAGCTGCCTGCGCCCCTTCGGGGCTGGTTTTTGAGACACCCGCCCTTACGCCATCGCATGCTCCGCCGCCCGCGTCTCCGCCTCCTCGTGGTTCTCCAAAAACCACTGATACGTCCCCCGGATGCCTTCCCGCAGCTCGATGCGGTGGCGCCAGCCGAGGGCGTGGAGGCGGGAGACGTCGAGGAGCTTGCGGGGCATGCCGTCGGGCTTGGTGGGATCGAAGGCGAGGCGCATGCCGGGGGCCACGATGTCGCGCACGGTCTCGGCCAGCTCGCGGATGCTCAGGTCTTCGCCGGTGCCGACGTTGATGTGGCCGTCCTCATCGTAGTGGCGCATCAGGAAGAGGCAGGCGTCGGCGAGGTCGTCCACGTGCAGGAATTCGCGCTTCGGGGAGCCGGTGCCCCAGACCTCGACCTCCTCGCGCCCCGCGATCCGGGCGTCGTGGAATTTCCGCATCAGGGCCGGCAGCACGTGCGAGCTCTTGAGATCGAAGTTGTCGTGCGGGCCGTAGAGGTTGGTCGGCATCGCCGAGATGAAATCGCTGCCGTATTGCCGGCGGTAGGCCTGGCAGAGCTTGATGCCGGAGATCTTGGCGATGGCGTAGGCCTCGTTGGTGGGCTCCAGCAGGCCGGTGAGGAGGTACTCCTCGCGGATCGGCTGCGGGCACTCGCGCGGATAGATGCAGGAGCTGCCCAGGTAGAGCAGCCGCTTCACCCCGTGCAGGTGGGCCGCGTGGACCACCGTGCCGTGGATCATCAGGTTGTCGTAGATGAACTCGGCCGGCCGCGTGGAGTTGGCGAGGATGCCTCCCACCGTGCCCGCCACCAGGAAGACGTAGTCGGGGCGGTTGGCCCGGAACCAGTAGTTGACCGCCGCCTGATCGCGCAGGTCGAGCTGGTCGCGCGTGGCGGTGAGGAGGTTGTCGAACCCCTCGGCGCGCAGGCGGCGGAGGATGGCGGAGCCCACCAGACCGCGATGGCCGGCGACGTAGACGCGCGCGGAACGGGGGATCTCAATCGCCATAGAGCTTCAATGAATTTACCACGTCACCGTGCGTGGCCGCGGGGGGTGAGGGTGCGGACCGACTCCAGCAGGGCGCCGGCCCGGCGGTCCCAGCTCTCCCCCTCGGCCACCCGGCGGCGCTCGCGGGCGATCTCGGGGCTCTGCTCCGCCACCGCCCGGCGCACCTGGCGGACGAAGCTCTCCGGATCGTCGTAGAGGTAGACGAGCGGCTCGGCCCAGCGCGCGGTCTCGGGCAGCCGGCGGGCCACCACCGGCAGGCCCATGGCGAGCGCCTCGTAGAGCTTGACCGGGTCGACCGCGCGGGTGAGCGGCAGGTCGCGGAAAGGGACGAGGGCCACGTCGAGCCCGGAGAGGAAGCCGGGGACCTGGTCGAAGGGGATCTCGCCCAGAGTCTCCAGGTTGGGGAGCCCCGCCAGCGCGGCCACCTCGGGATCTTCCACCTGGCCGGCGAGCCGGAGCTTCCAATCCGGCAGGGCGCGGGAGGCCGCCTCCACCGCCTCGACGTCGAACCAGGGGCCGAGGGCGCCGACGTAGCCGATGGTGATGGCGCGGCGTTCCTCCGTCCGGACGGCGGGGCTGGGGAAGGCCCCGAGGTCGACGCCGTTGGGCAGCAGGAGGACCCGCGGGCTCACCTCGCGCGGGCGCTCGGCCAGCAGGCCGGCGGTGGCGCACACGAGGTCGGCCTGGCGGATCAGCCGCGCCTCCACGGTCTCGATGGCGGGGGGCACGCCCGGGAAGCCGGCGTGGAGGTCGATGCGGTCGTAGACCAGCGGGATGTCCAGGCGGCGGGCCAGCTCCCGGCCGAGCTCGGCCCAGAAGGGGAGCTGGGCCAGCACCATCAGCGGGCGCTCGTGATGCAGGCCGGCGAGGATCATCTCGGTGAGCGGGGCGGCCACGCGCCGGCCGAGCGGCTCGCGGTCGGGGTCCGGCCGCCCCGGGATACGGATGCGGAGCACGTGCAGGCCGCCGTGGGAGTAGAGGACGTG
>JAICSG010000795.1 GCA_025937035.1 Thermoanaerobaculia bacterium
CCCGGCTTTTCGGTTGAAGCGTAGCCCGGGCATTCATGCCCGGGCGGGGCGGGTGCTCGTAAATTGACAAAGTAGAATTAGGATGCGGCGGGCTTGTAGCCGCCTGGGACCGTGCGGGAGGCGATCGACAGCCGGTTCCAGGCGTTGATGGTGGCCACCGCGAAGGTCAGGTCGGCCAGCTCCTTCTCGCTGAGATGGGCCCGCGCCTCCTCATAGACCGCGTCCGGAACGTGGCCCTGGGCCACCAGCGTCACGGCCTCCGTCCAGGCCAGGGCGGCGCGTTCGCGGTCGGTGTAGTAGGGGCATTCGCGCCAGGCGTCCAGGGAATAGAGCCGCTGCTCGTCCTCCCCCGCCGCGCGCAGGTCCTTCCAGTGCATGTCCAGGCAGTAGGCGCAGCCGTTGATCTGCGAGGCCCGCAATTGGATCAGAAAGAGCAGCTTCTTCTCCAGCCCGCAATTCTGCAGATATCCCTCCAAGGCGTCCATGGCCTCGTAGGCCCCCGGGGCGACCCTGGCATAGCTGAAACGTGGTTTCATGATTCCTCCTGAGAGCACATCCGCGGAGCGTCCTCGCTCCCTGGACCGAAGAATAGCCAGGAATCGGCGATCTCCCAAGATCCATTTTCAGGATTCCTTCTGGACCACTTGACGGGGAGGAAACGGCGGCGCCGGGAGGCCCCGGCGCCGGCGGAGCCCGCGGCCTCAGTTGCAGGCCAGGTTGACCGGGCGGGAGAGGAGATTCTCTCTTGATGACCGTCCGCACGTTTCCCTTTCGGTCCTGCCTGTTGGGCGGGAGACGTGCGGGCTCCGTTACAGAGAGATGCGTAAAAGGGGCCGGGCAGGGGACACGCCAGGGGTCATTTCGCCCCGGGGGCGATCCAGTGGAAGTCCTGGCGGAGGAGGGGCACCAGGCGCAGCCTCGCCCGGAGGGGATGGCCGCCGGCCTCCCCCTCCAGCAGCAGGAGGTCCGGGCCCGGCCTCTGGAAAGAGAGCTCCGCCTGCGGCTCGCCCTGGACGTTCCGCACGAGGGCCCCCGTCTTATCCATCTTGGATTTCCAGAGCCTCAGGGTTTTCCGTTCCCGGTCCAGCTCCAGGGTATACCGCTCCCAGGAGCCGTCCGCGCGCTGGGCGCTGAGGCCGCCGGGCTTCGAGACCATCACCCACCGCCATGGATCCGGGGAGGCGCTCTCCTCCACCGCCCAGAAGCCATACAGCGGCGGCCTGGGAGGATTGCGCTCGCTGTACATCTTGCCGGCCTGCTGAAAGCTCCCATGAATCGCCCACAGGCCGAAGAGGAACATTGCCACCTGCGGGACGAGGTCGAGCCACCGCCACCCGAAGAGCGGCGCCAGCCGGACCGGCTCCACGCGGCGATTCAAGAAGAAGACGCCGGCCAGCCGCGGCACGTCCGGAGCGATCAGGAGGAGGGCCATGACCAGAAAGTGCAGGGAGATGAGCTTCACCGGCACGTCGTAGCACATGTTCAGCATGAAGACGACCGACATGTTCCCGGCGGCGATCAGGGCCCCCAGCAGGGTCGTCCAGGGGAGGAGCAGCAGAATGCCGCTCACCAGCTCGGCCGAGCCGATAAATCTTTCGAAGGGCGAGGAGGCACCCACCGTCCACCAGAGCAGATGGTTGGGAAAGAGATCGCCGATCGGCCTGCCCAATATCCCCACCGGAAGCGGGGAGAGCATCTGGGCGGGGATCACCTTGATCGCTCCGTACTGGATCATCATGGGTGCCAGCATGTAGCGCAGCGCGAGACGGAGCCAGGAATAGAGCCGCTCGTAGCTTTGGCCTTTTCTGTCGAGCGCCGACCAGAGGACCGCCACCACGCCGGCCAGCACCATGTAGCACAGGAAGAGGACCCAGCCGAAAGCCAGGTTGCTGATGCCGGCGTCCTCGAGGCTGAGCTTCGAGTCGAGATGGAGCACCCGGCCGGCGACCCATTGCAGGAGAGGGAGCCAGAGCTCGTAATATCTCCGTATCAGGAAGCCGGGAATGAGCCCCGCCGCCCCGCCGCTCACGAAAAAGAGGGCGAAATAGGAGAAGAAGAACCGGAACGCGATCCGCGTGGCCGGGCTCCAGCGGGCCGTTTCCCGGGGCTCACTCATACATCTCGAGCCTCAAGATCCAGTGGAACCAGGGAGTGGTCAGACGCATCCGGCGCAGCTTTACCGGCATGGGCAGACCGTCCAGGACAAGGACGTCCGCCTCGGGCTCGGAAAGCTTGAGCGCCAACTGGTGGTCCAGGATCATCGTCTTCTTTTTCAGATCCAGATCGAGGGCGTGCCGTTGCCGCTCTCCCGTCTTGAGGACCGCGTCGAGCGCGCCGGGATCCTGGAAGACCACCCATCGCCACGGGTCCATGCCGGCCCCCTCCACGGTCCAGACTCCATAGAGAGGCGGCCTTGGCGGATTGAGCCGCCGGTACCGCCGGACGGCGTCCTGCAAGCTCCAACCGATCACGATCAGACTGATCACCACCAGGAGGGCCTGCGCGCGCCGATCCCACAGGGACAGCGGCGGCTCCGCGGCCGGCTCCACAGGCCGGTTGAGCAGGATCAGACGGCCAAGCCGGCGCAGGTCCGGAACGATCAGCAGGACGGCCATGAGCAACAGATGGAAGAAATACAGCTTGAACGGCAGGTCGTAGCAGAGGCTCACGACGACCGCCATCAGAAGGTTCGCGCCGCAGATGAGGGCGCCCAGCAGGGTCGTCCGGGGGGCGAGCAGCAGCAGGCCGCCGGCCAATCCGGCGGCGCCAGTGAACGACTGGAACG
>JAICSG010001208.1 GCA_025937035.1 Thermoanaerobaculia bacterium
TACGGCATCTCCGCCTCCACCTCCGGGGAGTGGGCGTGATCGGCCAGCAGCCCGGCCCACCGCTTCCACGAGGTGGTCTTCGGCGGCAGCTCCCGCCCGAGATAGGCCGCCTCCAGATCCTCCAGCAACACCCGCCAGGTGACGCCGTCCACCACCAGGTGGTGGGCGGTGAGGAGGAGCCGATCCTCCTCGCCCAGGCGGAACAGGGCGGCCGTGAAGAGCGGCCCCTCGGCGAGATCGAGCCCGTCCTGCAAGATCTCCATCTCCTCGACGAGCGAGGAAGGCGCCGCCGTCAGATCCCTCTCCAGGAGCGGCACCGCCGCCGCGGGGGCATGGATCTGCTTCTGGTCGATAAATCGCAGCCGCAAAGCGTCGTGGTGGGCGGCCAGGCGGTCCAGGGCCGCCGCCAGCCGCGCCGCGTCCAGCCGCTCGCGGGGGACGAGGACCACGGCCTGGTTGAAGTGGGCCGGCCGCCGCCGCTCCTCCGCGAAGAACTGGCGCTGGATGGGGGTGAGCGGCGCCTCGCCGGTGACCGGGCCCTGGTCGTCGCCGGGTCCCTCCACCCCGCCGGCCACGGCGGCCAGCCCGGCGATCGTCTGGTGCTCGAAGAGCTGGCGGGGGGTGAGGAGGAGCCCCGCCTGCCGGGCCCGCGCCACCACCTGGATGCCCAGGATGGAGTCGCCGCCCAGCTCGAAGAAGTTGTCGTGGATGCCCACCTGGTCGAGGCCGAGCACGCCGCGCCAGATCTCCGCCAGCCGCTCCTCGCGGGCGTCGCGGGGGAGGGCTGGGCCGGCGGTATCCCGCGCGGCCGGCCGCGGCGCGGGGAGGGCCTTGCGGTCCACCTTGCCCGTGGGGCCCACCGGCAGGGCCTCCAGGGGGACGAGCAGCGCCGGCACCATGTGCTCCGGCAGCCGCGAGCGCAGGAAGGCGCGCAGGTCCTCCCCCTCGCCCCCCACCACGTAGGCCACGAGCTGGCTCTCCCCGCCCGCGCCGGGGCGCGCCACCACCACCGTGTCGCGCACGGCGGGGTGGGCCAGCAGGGCCGCCTCGATCTCCCCCGGCTCGACGCGGAAGCCACGAATCTTCACCTGGAGGTCGGTGCGGCCCAGGAACTCCAGGGCTCCCCCCTCCGCGGGAACCTGCCGCACCAGGTCGCCGGTGCGGTAGAAGCGGCGGCCGTCCACCTCCACGAAACGCCCGGCCGTCAGCTCCTCGCGGCGGAAGTAGCCGCGGGCCACCCCCGGGCCGCCGATCCACAGCTCCCCCGGAATCCCCGGCGGCACCGGCTCCCCCCGGGCGTCCACCACCCGCGCCTCGACCTCCGGCAGGGGCCGGCCGATCAGCGCCCGGTCGAGCGGCCGGCGGCGGGACAGCCGCTGGGAGGTGCAGATGATGGTCGTCTCGGTGGGCCCGTAGACCACGTGGACGTCGGTGGCGGGGAAGGCCGCGAGGACCTCGGCCTGGAGGTCCGGGGGGACCACGTCGCCGCCGATGCTCATCCCCCGCAGGCCGGCGAAGGGCACGGGGCCCTGCTCGCGGGCGCCCGCGGCGGCGCGGCGCAGCAGGGCCGGCACCGTGAAGGCCACGGTGGAGCGCGCGAGGA
>JAICSG010000793.1 GCA_025937035.1 Thermoanaerobaculia bacterium
GGGCGCGGGCCTGATCGATGCGCTCGCGGGAGGGGCCGTTGCGGACCAGCCGGAGCTGCTCGTCCGCCTGGGTGGCCTGGGCGCGGGCCACGTCGCGGGCGGTCTGGGCGTTGTCCAGCGCCTCCTTGCTGATGGCGCCGCCGTCGTAGAGCACCCGGGCCCGGCGGTAGTCGCTCTCGGCGTCGTTGGCCTTGTCTTTCGCGGCCGTGGCGGCGGCGCGGGCCTGGCCGATCTCCTCGGAACGCGAGCCCCGCTCCAGCTCGGCCACGGCGGCACGGGCGGCGGCCACCTGGGCCTCCGCCTGAGAGCGCCGGGCCTGGGCCTCGGCGGGATCGAGCCGCGCCAGCACTTGGCCGGCGCGCACGCGGTCCCCCTCGTGGACGGTGATCGCCGCCACCTGGCCGGAGGCCTGGAAACCGAGCTGGGCCTCGGTGGCCTCGACCGTCCCGGAGGCGGCGAACGGCGCCGCTTCAGCTTTGGAACGGCCGCGCAGATACCAAGCCCCGGCGCCGGCGGCCACGAGGAGCAGCACTGCGATGGGAATCAGGCGCTTCTTCGGGCTCATGGTCGTGTCTCCAGGGATCGGGGCTCCAGATTGGCGCTCAGCCAGTCGAGATTGAGGAGGCCGGCGGCGCGGGCGAGGTCCACGCGGGTGAGCACCACCACCTGCTCCCCCTCGGCCAGGCTGGCGCGGGCGGTGAGCAGGTCGGCCTCGGCGGCCAGATAGTCGGTCTGGGTGCCGGCGCCGTTGTCGAGCAGGAGCTTCTGGACTCGCGCCACCTCGGCGTAGCGGTCCGCCGCCCGGACCAGGCTCTCGATCCGCCCTTGAGCCTCCTCGGCCGCGGCGGCGGCGCGGTCGATCGCCTCCCGCACCTGGGCCTCGGCCAGCCGCACCTGCTCGGCGGCGGCGGCGCGGCCGGCCTGGGCCTGGGCCACCCGCCGGCGGACGGTGCCACCGTCGAACAGCGGCACGGTGACCTGAAGGCCGGCGTTCCATTCGGTGGAGGCGTTCCCCTTGGACGAAGCCCAGTCGTTGAGATTGGCCACGGCGCGCAGCTCCGGCCGCAGGGCACTGACAGCCAGATTGACGTCGGCCTCGGCCATGGCGAGCCGGGCACGGGCCTGCGCCACCGCCGGGCTCCGCTCGATGGCCGCCCGCGCCAGGGCCTCCCGGTCGGGAGCGGCAGGCTCCCGGAGGCGCTCCGGCGACAGGCGGGAGGCGCGGGTCTCCTCCAGGGGCACGTCCAGCAGGCGGGCGAGGTCCCGCTCGGCGTTGTCGAGCGCCGCCGCCAGGCTCACCCGCTGCGAGCGGGCGGCGGCGAGGTTGGCCTCGGCACGGATCACCTCCACCTGCGGGGCCTTGCCGGCGTCGAGCAGCCGCCGGGCGCGGGCGAGCTCGGCCTCCAGGGCCGCCAGCCGCTGGTCGTGCGCCGCCAGGGTCCGCGCCTTGCCGAGGGCGGTGAGATAGGCCGAGGCCACCCGTTCGGCCAGATCCTGCTCGGCCGCTCCCAGCGCCGCCTCGGCGCCGTGGAGCTGCGAGCCCGCCGACGCGATGCGGGCGCCGGTGGCCCCGCCGTCCCAGATCACATAATTGGTGGAAAACTGCCCCTGGAGGATGGTGCGGTCGAAGTCCGGGAGCTGGCCCGGGCTGAAGCCGTGGATCGGGCTCACCGCCACCGGCTTCTGGTACTGGGTGGCCCAGCCGTTGAGCACGCCACGCGGCCCGCGGGCCCCTTCCGCGGCGGCCAACCCCTCCAGAGCCTGCCGCTGCTGCGCCCGGGCCGCCGCCACGCTGGGAAACTTGTCCAGCGCCCGCTCCACCGCCGCGGGGAGGGTGAGCCCGCCGGGCGGAGTCTCCTGGGCCCGCCCGGCGGCCGTCAGTAGCCCGGCGAGCAGCACCACGACGAGACCGCGTTTCATTCGCTTCCCTCCTCGTCTCCACCTTGCGACGGGCCCAGGAGCCGGTGCACCAGGAAGCGGGCCAGATCCAGCGTCTCCTCGTCGGGCAGGCTCATCTCGGGGAGCACTCGCCGTTGGATGGCGGTGGCGATCGAGAACCCGATCAGCGGCAGCGCCATGCGCCGCCGGGGCGGCTCGCCCGGCACGGCCGGCATCTGATCGAAGACCCGGTCCATGGCCGCCCGCAGCCGGAGGACGATCGATCGCATGCGGCCGATCACCACGTCGTCCCCCGTCGCCGAGGCCTCCGCCAGGATCAGGAACGGCAGGCCGTCCGACTTGAGAATCAGGCCCAGATGGTGGGCCACGATCCGCTCCAGACGCTCGGCCGGCGGCAGGTCTTCCCGGTCGGCGGCGGCCTCGATCGCCGGCATCAGCAACGACTCCAGCCGGCCGAGAAGGCCGAGGATCAGCGCCTGCTTGTTCGGGAAGTGCCGGTAGAGCGCCGGCTCGGTGAACCCCATCCGGTCCGCCACCTTCTTCATCGTCAGGTTGGCCAGCCCGGACTCCCGCACCAGCTCGAAGGTGCGGTCGAGGATCTCCTCCTGGCGGGCGGTGGTCGGGGTCTCTGTGGTTGCCATGGCGTCGAGTTAGTTAGTCTTCACTAACCAAGATACACCCGGGGCGGTGGGTGTCAAGACAGCAGGGCCAACTCTCGATAAACTCCCCCTCAGGAGGGTTCCCCGTGGACTTCGCGATCTCCGAAACCATGCGCGACCTCGTCGCCATCGTCCGCCGCTTCGTGGACGAGGAGGTGATCCCCGTCGAGCGGCGGGTGCTGGAGGGGGGATTCGGCGCCGCCGGGCCCGAGGTCGCCCGCCTGCGCGA
>JAICSG010000800.1 GCA_025937035.1 Thermoanaerobaculia bacterium
CGCGAAGCGAGCCTTGGCGAGGTTACGGGCCTGCTCCGGAGTGAGCTTCCCATGGCGGCCGAGCTTGAGGCGCCGCTGACCGCTTGGCGTGCGGTAGCGGATGACGTAGGTCTTGACGCCGCTCGGCTTGATCCTGATGCCGAAGCCAGGGAGCTGGTCGTCCCAGTGCTCGAACTCTTTGGGGCCAGGGACGAGGCTATCCACAAAGCGCTTGGTGATGCGGGGCATGAGCTTACTGTCCTTTCTGCTTCCCGGGGGCGCGCGGGGGGCGCGTTCGGGGGCGCTTTCGGACGTATTTTAGCCCTCCCTGGCGCCGAAGGGAAGTCCCAAATCACTGCAAATATTGATGTTAGCGCCCTTAAGCGTCTTCGGGCGTCTTAGAACCGAGAGACTTCCAAGCTGTTGGTCGCGGGTTCGAATCCAGTCTCCCGCTCCATGCCTTTTCAGCCCGTTTCGACCTCATCCTGCACGATCGACGCGAGCATGGTTTCCAGAGCCTGGCTCACGCTGGCCCAGGTCTCGGTCCGGAACGACGTGGCGCTCATCACGAGGAACTCGTCCGGCGCGGGGGTGGGAATCCACACCCACTCCGTCCGGTAGCAGCGCCCCTCGGCCTCGCCTTCCCACGAGATGCGCGCCACCGGCGCGGGCATCGACGGCACCGGGGACGCGCACATCTCCGCCTTGAGGATCGTGGCCGCGAGCTCCTGGAGCTCCGCCTTCTTGTAGGCCACGAAGCTTTCGAGCGTCGTGTCGAGCCCGCCGGCCAGCAGGACCACCACCGAGGGCTCGAAGCTCTTCTCCTCCCAGGGGAGGAGGCGCAGGACCACCCAGCCGGTGCCGTCCTCGGTCTGGCGGAAGATCCAGCCTTCGGGGACGGCGAAGAGGTAGTCTCCCACTCCCAGCCGGGGCCGCTGGTGGGCCCGGGCCGCGTACCAGAGCGGCCAGTGCTCTCCCGCCGGCTCGTGGTGCGTGGCGCCCTCGGTGATCAGATAGCGCCAGCGGCAGGACTCCAGCCGCACCTGTAAGGCCGGCGGCAGGAGCTCCGGGCCCAGCACCTCCAGATCGCCCACCAGCCGGAAGCCCCGCTCGTCGCCGGAGACGTAGCGCTGGGCCAGCGTCACGGCGCGGCTGAGCTCCTCGCCGCCCACCTCCACGACCAGGGCTCGCCCCGCCAACCCGAGGTCCTCGTCGTAGCAGAAGGCCCAGCTCCGGAGCTGGTCTTTGCGTTCGTCGAGGACGATCCTCCCCGCGATCACCTGCCGCTCGTAGGAGTCCGAATCGGTCCGCGGCGCCACCAGCTGGGCCGTCTCCTCGTCGTCGCGCGTGAAGCTCAGCAGAGGCAGGGGGATCTCTCCCTTCGCGGCCAGGGAAGCCTGATGGGCCAGCAGCCATCCGGCGAGTTGGAACGCCTCTTCGAGGTTTTCTTCGTCCACTGATTCGGCTCCCCGCTCCGACGCGGCTGCGCCGACTCTATAACGGATGTGCCACGGGAAACCCGGGGAGGGACGGTCGTCCCCGGAGTCCCTTTTTCAGGATTATTCTTCTCCTGCAAGGACGCTTTCAGGGCCGGTCCGCAACGCCGGCCCGAGGAGGGACCATGGCGAGCGAAGGCATCCGGTTTCCGAATGAAAGCCCCGAGTACCGTTCGGCGCGGCAGGCGTTGCTCGACTCCGAGATCCAGCTTCGGCGGCAGATCGAGGAGGTCGCGGCCCGGCGCCGGGCCCTGCCGCTCGGCGGGCGGGTCCGGGAGGACTACGTCTTCGAGGAGGGGGGCCGCGACCTGGACGACCTGGAGACCAGGCGCGAGGTCCGGCTCTCCGAGCTGTTCGCGCCGGGGAAGGACACCCTCATCCTCTACAGCTACATGTTCAGCCCCGCGATGAGCCAGCCGTGCACCTCGTGCACGTCGATCCTGGACGGCCTGGACGGCGAAGCGCCGCACGTGACCCAGCGGGTCAATCTCGCCGTGGTGGCGAAGTCGCCGGTCGAGCGCATCCGGGCCGTCGCCCGCGAGCGGGGGTGGCGGAACCTTCGCCTGCTCTCCTCGGCGGGGAACAGCTACAACACGGATTACGGCGCGGAAAACCCCAAGGGCTCGCAGCTTCCGGCGCTCAACGTGTTCGTGCGCCGGCCCGACGGGATCTATCACTTTTACAACACCGAGCTCCTGTACGCGCCCCCCGATCCGGGCCAGAACAGCCGGCACGTGGATCTGATCTGGCCGCTCTGGAACCTGTTCGACTATACGCCCGAGGGGCGGGGGACCGACTGGTATCCGCGGCTGTCCTATCCGCCGGCGGGGTAGGGCCAAAGAAGCCTCCCCTGTTGTATCGTAGTGCCTACTTTCTTCTTGACGTGAGGCACTGTCGTGACGATATGGATCCGCGGGTTCCTGTGCGTCCTGGCTCTGGCGCTCGGCCTCTGGGGGACAAGCGCGCGGGCCGGGACGTCCTGGCAGGACGGCTGGCTGGAGCGCTTCAACCAGGAGCGGGCGCGCTTCGGGCTGCCGCCGTTCCGTCCCTCTCCGGTGCTGAATCAGGTGGCCCAGCGGCAGGCCGAGGAGATGGCCGGGGACGGCTGGCGGCTCCGCTCCCCCTCGACGGCGGCGGTCTCGGCCTGGATCCGCGAGGTGGGGTATTCGGCCCACGACTGGCGCGAGGGGTACCTGATCGATCCCTCGACCCGCGAGACCCTCCCCCGGGATCTCCTGGACGGCCACTTCCGGGACCTCGGAGTCGGCTCCACCGCCGTGGACGGC
>JAICSG010000436.1 GCA_025937035.1 Thermoanaerobaculia bacterium
GGCCTCGGTCGTGCTCGCGGCCTTGAGCTGGGCCTTCTCCGACTTGAACGCGTGGACGCTGTGGCAACTCGTGCAGGAGAGACCGCGGGTCTCGTGGACGCTGCCGTGCCAGAAGAACTGCTGGCCACCGGTGTGGCACTTCTGGCAGACCGCGGACTGGGCGCGCGGGCTGAGCCGGTCGATGCGCGGCCGCAGGGCCGGATCGTCCGGGTTGTTGACGTGAGCGCTGCCCGGCCCGTGGCAGGTCTCACAGCCGTGAGCCGAGAGGCTGGCGAATTTACCTTTCCCATGCGGGGTGTCCTTCAGATGCTCCGCGACGTCCGTGTGGCAGGTTGCGCACACGTCGGAGCCGACGAAGCCCGGGACGGTCTGGGAGGGAGGTGAAGCGGGAGGTGATGTTGCCTGAGCTGCCGCCGCCAGGCCTGACAGCGCGAGCAGCGCCGCGAGACCCAGGAGCGGGATGAGAAGTCTTTGCGACCTCATGGTGGACCTCCTCCGGTTTCCTTCTGCCGTCCTTGCGGCAGTCGGTATCGATTGAACCTGACGGAAATCTAGCGGAGCGTCGCGCGGGCCCAAACAGCCGGGCGGATGGGAACGGCATGCTGAAGAGGTGGCACCCACCCCGCCCGTCCGGGTAGGGAAATCACTTCCGCCGCCCCCACGGGCGGGGTAGGGTCAGGATTTTGAAAAACCGCCCTTCCGGGCGTCGCCAGGTTCCAGCCGCCGTGTTGAGATGATGTCCGTCTGAACCGACGATCTTTGGAGAAAGGGAAAAGCCATGAAGCAAACGATCGGCTTTGCGTTGTCCATCCTCGCCTCGGTAGTCATGCTCGCCGTCTTCTATTCCGGCCCGGCCAGTGGCGCCGCGCCGGCCAAGCTGGACGGCAAGCAGATCTTCCTCGCTCAGAAGTGCAACCTTTGTCATTCGGTCTCGTCGGCCGGCATCGAGCGGACCATGAAGTCCGAGAAGATGGCCGGACCCGACCTGACCAACCTCGCCGCCAAGCAGGACGCCGGCACGTTGACCAAGTTCCTCCGCAAGGAGGGCGAGATCAACGGCAAGAAGCATGGCAAAGGATTCACCGGCTCGGATGAGGAGCTGGGCGCCCTGGTCTCCTGGCTGCAGCAGCAGAAAAAGTAACCCGCACGCCAATCCGGTTGCGGATCATTCCACTCCCGGAGGACACCCCGCGAGGGCCGGAGAGCCTCGCGGGGACCTCCTCCGGTAGGTCGAGGTCTGTGCAAGGAGGGCCTCACCCATGAAGAGCTTCCTCATCGCCCTGACGCGCAATCCGATCAGCCTGTTCGGCGCCGCGGTGGTCACCGCAACCGCCATCCTGATCGTCACCCTGTTCACTTTGGAGCTGTTCGGTTTTCAGGGAGGACCGTACTCCGGCATTATTGCCTACCTGATCGTTCCCGTCCTGTTCATCGCCGGCCTGCTGCTGATCCCCCTCGGCATCTTCCGCCAGCGGCGGAGCGACCGGTTGGCCGCGGCGCGGGGAGAAGCGCCACCGGCTTTCCCGGTGCTCGACCTCAACGACCCGTCGATCCGCAACCGCGCTCTGATCTTTGCCGTTCTGACCGCGCTCAATATCGTGATCCTGGCCACCGCCACCTACAAGGGGGTCGAGACCATGGACACGACCCAGTTCTGCGGCAAGACCTGCCACTCCGTGATGCAACCCGAATTCACCGCCTTCCAGCGCTCCCCCCACGCCCACGCCCGCTGCGTCGACTGTCATATCGGGCCGGGGGCGGGGTGGTTCGTCAAGTCGAAGCTCTCGGGAGTCGGGCAGGTGGTGGCCGTGGCCACGGGGCACTATCCGCGGCCGATCCCCACGCCGGTGCACAACCTGCGCCCGGCGCGCGAGACCTGCGAGCAGTGCCACTGGCCGAGCAAGTTCGTGGGCGACCGCATCAAGGTCATCCCGGGCTTCGCCGACGACGAGGCCAACGGCGAGCAGAAGACCGTGCTCCTCATGCGGGTGGGCGGCAAGCAGGGGAGCGTCTCCAAGGGGATCCACTGGCACGTCGACCCTGGCGTCAGCATCCGCTATCTCTCGGATGACAAGCGGGAGACGATCTACGAGGTCGAGATGAAGAACGCGCAGGGTGAGGTCCGGCGCTTCAAAGCGCAGGGGGACGTGCCGAAGGGGGCCGTCTGGCGCACCATGGACTGCGTCGATTGCCACAACCGGCCGAGCCACACCTTCCACCCGCCGGCCGAGGAGGTCGACGCGGCGATGAGCGACGGCCGCCTGCCCAAGGACCTGCCGTTCCTGCACCGCGAATCGATCCGGCTGCTCAAGGCCAGTTATCCGTCCCAAGAGGCGGCCCGCCAGGGGATCGCCCAGGGGCTCCAGGATTTCTATACCAAGCAATATCCCGCCGTGGCGTCCGCGAAGAGCGCGGTGATCCGCGACGCGTCCGCCGTCCTCGGCGTGATCTATAGCTCCAACGTATTTCCAGCCATGGACATCGGTTGGGGGACGTACCCCAACCACATCGGACATGAAAGCTCGCCCGGCTGCTTCCGCTGCCACGACGATGCGCACAAGACCGCGGACGGCCGGACGATCTCGCAAGACTGCTCGCTCTGCCACGGCCTGCTCGCCGTGCAGGAGAAGGACCCGGCGGTCCTCAAGAGCCTGCAGCAGTAGGGAAGGGGAGATGGCGATGAAGCCTTTATATCCTGCTCGTAGTCTCATACCCCTGGCGGCTCTCGTCCTGCTGGCCTGGGCCCTACCGGCGGGGGCCCAGGCTTCCGCCTGCTCGGACTGCCACTCCGATGTGGCCGTCCATTCCCCCGTTCATTCCAAGCTCGCCTGCGCCGACTGCCACACAGCGGTCAAGGCCGACGAGGACCACGCCGAGGCCGCCAGGAAGGAGATCGCGAGCCCCGGCTTCTGCTCCAACTGTCACGCCGACGTCGACCTCCGCCACAGCGTGCACCAGGAGGTCTCCTGCGCCCGCTGCCACGGCAAGGCGCACGACGTGGTGCCGGTGAAAGACCCCAAGTCGCCGGTCGCCGCCCGCAACCAGGTGCAGACCTGCGTCCAGTGCCACAAGGGGAAGTACGAGACCTATCGCGGAGCCGGGTACCCGGCTCCGCCTCTCGTGGGAGCGTTGACGAAGCTACACGACTGGGATACGCTGCGACCAATCTACAACCAGAGTGGTCCGTGTCGCTTGCTGAGCCGTCATGCGACGTCTCGGATCTTTCTTTGCTCGGAGGGAGCCAATGAAGCGAGCTGTCTTGATTGGAATCGTTTTTCTGTTTTCCCTGGGACCTGTAACCGCTGCAACGCCACCGCCTATTCTGAAGCTCAGCCTACCCTTCAACGGGACCGCAGCTCTGGCCGTATTGGATGCGCGACCTGATGTCCCGCATCCTTCGCGCCCGATGCCCAACCCGTCGTAAAGAAGGCGAGCTGTACGGTCGACCAGATCCTGAAGATGAAAGAGGCAGGGCTGACGCAGGAGCAGATCGAGGCGCCGTCGCCGGCCAGACTGGTCTTGAACGGCTCCTGGCCCGGCAGGATGAAGCCGGCGCTGGAGACCAGGGCGAGCCGGCTCTCCGCCAGCGGCCGGCGCAGTGGGGTCCACGGGACAGGATCGATCCGGCGCCAGCGATAACCTTTCAGGAACAATCGCACCGGCAGGCTGAAGTCGTTCATCGTGGCCACGGCTCGGCTCCTTCCGGGAGCATCCTAAGCGAGGCGCGGACGGGAGGATAGATACCAGCCGTCAATCGCGAGAAGAGGGCAAAAGACCCCGAGGAGTGGTATCATGGCCCTCATGAGGACAGGGGCGGCCCGCCGGCTCGATCTGGAATCGCAGAATCCGACTCCCGAGTCGTTCCTGGAGGAGATTCAGGCGATTCTCAATTCGGGGACTTTGCGAGGTGCTCGCGAGGTGGCCGAGCGGGGGCTTGCTCTGTATCCGGACCACCCGGAGCTTCGGCGCGTTCATCACGCTCTGCGGCCCTTTGAGGTGCGATCCCGTCCTGATCTCAAGGGTGCGTACCTCAACCCGCGTCCCAACTATGAGTGGCTCAAAAAAAATGGTGCGGCCTACGCCGGGAAGTGGGTAGCCCTCGACCGCGGAGAGCTTGTGCTGGCCTCCGATGACTTCAAAGAAGCCCACGAGGCGCTCCAGGACCGGGAGCCCGGGGGTACCCTGATCCACCACATCATTGCCCTCTGACCTCCTCCTCTTCAGGCCGGGCCGTTTCCCGTTCGCCACGGGAAACGTGCGCTATGTCGACGCGCCTGATGCGTACCCCATCACTGAGGCTCGGATCGTCGTCCCTGTGGAGCTCGAGTCGGTCGCTGATCCTGTGTTGGCGGTTGTGGACACTGCCGCGCCCTGGTGTATCTTCGAGCCTATCATTGGAGACTTTGTCCGTGAGAATTTCTACCGGGTTTCCAGGGAGGTTTCCTTGAGCACACGGCTCGGCTCTTTTAGAGGAGATTTGTATAGGGGCCCTCTTTTCTTTGAAGCTCGGGAAGGCGAGCCGCTGGACGTCGA
>JAICSG010000143.1 GCA_025937035.1 Thermoanaerobaculia bacterium
CCTTTTTCACCGTGCCAGTAACACCAGTACCCTTCCATTTCGCAGAGCCAGACAGGAAGCTGATCGATCGACGCCTTGATCTCCTGCAGGCAGACCACGTCCGGCCGGTCACGCTCCAGCCATTCAAGGAACTGCGCCTGGCGAGCGCGGATGCCGTTGACGTTCCAGGTAGCGACGGTGAGAGCCATGGCGGGTGAATGATAGCGGAAAGGGAGAACACGGACGAGCACGGGCTTCCACGGACGAAACACGGACGAGCTCCGGATGCCGGAAGCCTGTCCGTGTGAGCCCGTGCTCGTCCGTGTCAGTCCGTGTAGGGCTCCCGCAGCTTCACCGGCGGCGTCTTTCTCTTCTGCGACCACATGTTGAGCATCTCCACGAACACCGAGAAGGCCATCGCGAAGTAGATGTACCCCTTGGGGATGTGACGGCCGAGC
Source organism: Thermoanaerobaculia bacterium (assembly GCA_025937035.1). Classification (GTDB taxonomy): domain Bacteria; phylum Acidobacteriota; class Thermoanaerobaculia; order Multivoradales; family UBA5704; genus DATARR01. The sequence goes on from JAICSG010000143.1 coordinate 438, forward strand.
CCCTCGGCGATCAGCGAGAGGCCGATCAGCAGCAGGAAGGAGAGGGCCAGCATCTTGATCGTGGGGTGGCGCTCCACGAAATGGCCGATCGGCGCCGCCGCGAACATCATCACCCCGACCGCCAGCACGACGGCGGTGATCATCACCGCCAGGTGGTTGGCCATGCCGACGGCGGTGATCACCGAGTCGAGCGAGAAGACGATGTCGAGCAGCAGGATCTGGACGATCACGGCGGCGAAGCCGGCGGCCACGCGGGCGCTCGCCTCCCCCTCCTCCCCTTCCAGCCGCTCGTGGATCTCGCGGGTGGACTTGAAGATGAGGAAGAGCCCGCCGATCAGCAGGATGAGGTCGCGGCCGGAGATGCCCTGGCCCAGCACGGTGAAGAGCGGGGCGGTCAGCTTGACCAGCCAGGCGAGCGAGGCGAGCAGGCCGATGCGCAGGAACATGGCGAGGAAAAGCCCGAGCCGCCGCGCTTTCGGCTGCTGCCGGTGCGGAAGCTTTCCCACCAGGATGGAGATGAAGATGATGTTGTCGATGCCGAGAACGATCTCCAGCACCGTCAAGGTCAACAGCGCGAGCCAGTTTTCAGGGGCTGTCAGCCACTCCATCCGCGTCTCCTTCCGCCCGCCCGGGCGGGGCGGATTCTATCCCACGGCCCCTTGAAGGCCGTGCGATAATGCCCCCGCATGAGCGATACAACGACCCGGGGGATCCGGGTCCAGGCCCAGAGCTTCTATGACGAGGTGCGCAGCTCGCCTTCGGAAAACTACTATTTCTTCGCCTACAAGGTGACGATCTCGAACGTGGGCGAGGAGGCCGCCCAGCTCCTGAGCCGGGAGTGGATCATCACCGACGGCAACGGCGAGACCCAGCGGGTGCAGGGCCCCGGGGTGGTCGGCGAGCAGCCGGTGCTGGCGCCGGGCGAGGCTTTCGAGTACACCTCCTTCTGTCCCCTGCCTACTCCCGTGGGCTCCATGCACGGCTCCTACCTCATGGCGCTGCCGAACGGCGAGCGCTTCGAGGCGGAGATCGCGCCGTTCTCGCTGTCGGTACCGCATGCGGTGAATTGAGGCCCACCCTTTGCAACACCTCGTGGCATGCCCGCGAGGAAAGACCGCGTCGAAGCCGCCGCCGTGCCCGCCGAAGCGCTGGAAGGGGAGTTTCCGGAGATCGACCTCCCCGTCCGGCCACCCTTTCCGCCGATGGAAGCCAGGCCGGCGTCCCGGCTGCCGGGCGGCGGAGGGTGGCTCTACGAGCCGAAGTGGGACGGCTTCCGCTGTCTCGCGTTCCGGAAGGGGACGACGGTCGCCCTCCAGTCCAAGAGCGGCCAGCCGCTCGACCGCTACTTTCCGGAGATGGTCGAGGCCTTCGGCGCCCTGCCCCTCAAGACCTTCGCGCTCGACGGCGAGATCGTCATCGAGAGCGGCGGCGGGCTCGACTTCGACGCCCTGCTGCAGCGCATCCATCCGGCGGCCAGCCGCATCCGCAAGCTGGCCCGCGAGACCCCGGCCAGCTTTCACGCCTTCGATCTGCTGGTGGACGAGCGGGGCAGGTCCCTGGTTCCCCAGCCGCTGGCGAGCCGGCGGGAGCGGCTGGAGGCGCTTTTTGGCGAGGTGCCCGGGGGAGGGCGCATCCTCCTCTCGCCGGCCACCCCGGACCGCAAGATCGCCGAGCGCTGGATGAAGGAGCTGGGCGGCGCCGGGCTCGACGGCGTGGTCGCCAAGCTCCTGGAGTCCCCCTATCTCTCGGGCGAGCGGGAGGGGATGGTCAAGGTGAAGCGGGTGCGCACGGCCGACTGCGTGGTCGGCGGCTTCCGCTGGGCCCAGGCCGGCAGCAAAAACGAGGGGCAGATCGGCTCGCTGCTGCTCGGCCTGTATGACGAGGAGGGTCGGCTCGATCACGTCGGTTTCTCGTCGAGCTTCACGGCCGGGGAGCGCCAGGAGCTCCGGGACATCCTCCTGCCGCTGCGCGAGCCCCCCGGCTTCACCGGCCGGGCGCCGGGCGGGCCCAGCCGCTGGAGCCAGGGGCGGTCGACCGAATGGGAGCCGCTGCGCCCCGCCCTGGTCTGCGAGGTGCGCTTCGACCACTTCTCCGGCGGGCGCTTCCGCCACGGCACCAAGTTCCTGCGCTGGCGGCCGGAGAAGAAGCCGGAGCAGTGCACGTTCGAGCAGGTGGTGCCGCGGCGGGTGTCGCTGGCCAAGCTGGGGATCTGATCAGGCCGGCGGCCGGGGGACCTTCTCCTTTCGCTCGCTGATCAGCTTGCCTTGCGCGTCCTCCACGCGGACGATGAATTCCCCTTCCGGAAGCAGGAGCGCGGGAGCCGGCTTGCCCGCTTCGGCGGCGACCTGATCGATGGGGACGGCATCCGTCCCCTCCTGGACGGGCCGGGCCTTGACCAGGCAGCGCGGAGCCTGGGAGCAGATCCCGTCGCCGAGCGGCAGGGGGGTGCGCAAGCCGCCCATGCGCAGCCAGGTGGGCCGGCCGTTCTCGTAGCGGCTGCGCGGATGGAACACCGCTATGTCGATCCCCGGCGAGGAGGACCAGAAAGCTCCCGTGGCGCTCTTGAGCACCACCGGCTCGGCGACCATGCCGCGCTCCACCGCCCAGCGATAGAGCGGGTGCTCGAATTCCGGCGCGCTGTGCTCGGTCATCCCCACCTGGCTGACGGTGAGCGGATCGATCCCCGTCGACTCCTTGAAATACGCCGCCATCCACTGCGAGCCCGGGCTGGCAGCCGACTTCAGGATGTGAGAGTAGCCGGCATGGACGAGCACCCTGGCCTTCGGGTCCTTCTGGAAGATCCGCTCGACGAGGTGCCGGGCCTGCTCGCGCTCGCGCGGCTCGATCCCCTGTCCGGTCTGGAAGTCTGCGTCCACCTCGTAGGGGACGACCTGATACCCCAGGCGCAAGGCCGTCCGGACGAGGTCGCCGTAGAGAGGCTCCTGGATATAAGCGCCGGTCTCCGGGGTCGGATACCCCCGTTGGGCCAGGCCCGGGTCGGGACTGAGAGTCTCCGCGGCGAAGTAGGTGAAGCCCTTCCGGCGGAGGGCGGCCAGGAGCTGCAGGGTGAACGCCCGATGCTGCGGGACGTGGTGGGCTTCGTTGATCATGACGACCTGGCGGGTCCCGGCCGCGTCCGCGATGGCCTGCAGCGCCCCGGTGGGGCTATAGCCGTCGAGCCCGGAAGAAGAGGATGGCGAGCCGTTCTTCGGCGGGCCGTCGACGAGGTCGGCGTAGCGCTGCGCGCCGGCATAGTCCCCGAGCCGGGGCAACACCAGCTGGGCGAGGCGCGTCCGGATCACCTCGAGCGCCCTGTCGTCTCCGGCATATTCGGCCTCCAGGGCCTGCAGGCCCTGCATCTGCGCGAGGGCGTTCCCGCTCAGGGCCCGGTGGAGCTTTCCGGAGAGCTGCCGGGCGGTGAGATTGAACCTCTCCACGTCGGATTGCGCGGCCGCCGGCGGCGGCGGGGCTGGAGCCGTCGCGGCCGGGGGTGCCGTCTGGGCCCCGGCCACGAGGCCTGCCAGGCAGGCGATCGCCACAGGCCCGAACCTTGTAATCTTCAAGTTTTTATCCCTCCATGCTTTAAACAGGAGAAATGATAGTCCGCCTGGATGAGATTTACAACAGATTCTCCAGTGCAGGCCGCCTCGGCCTGAAACACGTCCCCTCCCGCCCTCGTAGTGACCCCTGGAGGTGACGAAAATGGGTCTGATCGCCGGTCTCTTCCTGCTGGTCCTTTTCGCCGGGGCGGCTCTGATGGCGTTGACCGTCCTGGGGGTGCTCCTCAAGGTGGTCTTCAAGGTCGCGCTCCTGCCGGTGGCGCTGGCCTTCGGGGTGCTCAAGCTGGCGATGGTCGTCGTGGGAGCCGTGGTGGGCGTGGCCCTGCTGGTGGCTCTCGGGCCGGTGCTGCTGGTGGTGGGGCTCCTGGCCGTGCCCTTCCTCCTGCTGGGCAGCGTGGTCTGGGCGGCGGCGCACGTGCTGGTGTAGAGGCGGGGGAACCCATGGCACCCTTCTTGCTATTTTAGGAGGGCAGGGCGCATGCCCTGAACCCAAACCGACGAGAAGGGGAACGTTATGAAGATAGCCAGCAGAACCATCGCGCCAGCCGCCGTCGTGGCGCTGCTCCTGCCCATGATGGCTGCTCGGCCGGCCGAGGCGCAGCGGAACGTCCATCGCAAGGACGTCGCCGGGATCACCATCCTGGTGCGTAACATCGACGACAAGTCCGACGCGGCCCGCATCGAGCCGGGCGGCACGATCACCATCGCCGAGGGCGCGCACGTGCGGGTCAACGTGGAGGCTCAGCTCTACGGCTCCCGCACGCCGGTCTATCCGGTGACCGAGTTCACCGACCTCAACCGGGGCGGCGTCCGCATCACCCGCGGCAACGCGGCCAACGCGGCGGTGGACCTCGAGGTCCTGCCGATGCGCAATCCCAACCGGATTCAGCGGATCGGCTACACCATCACCGACAACCGGGTGCCGGGCGACATGCGGACGGGCACCTTCAACATCCAGGTGGCCCCGCCCACCCGCGGCTCCTCCTCGGGCTATGACCAGGGGCGGCCGGGCGGCTACGACCGGCCGGGGCCGGGGTATGGCGGCCGGCCGGGCTATAACGGCGGCGCCTGGAGCTACGAGCGGGCCCGCGATCTCACCCGCGCGCTCTACGAGGCGATCCTGATGCGGGACCTCGATTCGGGTGCCCAGGGCACCATCGACTCGATCCGCAACGGCGGCTACCCCGCCCTGGTGGACGCGGCGGTCAGCATCGCCAACAGCAACGAGAGCCGGAGCACCCTGCCGGGCCGGGGGGTTGGGCCGGTGGAGCGGCTGAACGCGATCTACCAGAACCTGCTGGGGCTCAGCAACACCACCGCCGACCAGTCGCAGTGGAACCATGACTTCCGGGCCATGCGCGACGGCCAGATCGCCCAGGTGGTCGAGAGCATCGTCCGTTCCGACCGCTTCCGCTCCCGCTTCAACCTCTGACCGCAGGACCGCGTCTCCCGCGCGGTGGTTGGAAAGGCCCTCCTCCCGGAGGGCCTTTTGTTTCGTCCCTGGCAGCGGACGGCCGTCCTCTCGCGAGGACATCACGGGCCGGTGACCTCCCCGGCATCCTTGCTTCTAAACCCTTCTTCTACATAGGTTTGGGATCGCGGGATCCGATGGCACCCGCATTGCTCTCTGGGGAATTTCGTTCGAAAGAGGAGAGGCTAAAATGATGATCCGATACAGATGCATCCTGGCAGGTCTGGCCTGGATGGTCTCGTCCGCGCTGGCTGGGGCGCAGGGGGAGCCCGCCTCGCCCTCGTTCGGCGAGTCGATCGACGTGCGGGTGGTCAACGTCGAGGCGGTGGTGACCGACCGTCAGGGCCACCGCGTCACCGGCCTCAAGCCGGAGGATTTCCGCCTGCGCGTCGACGGCCGGGAGGTCCCGGTCGAGTACTTCAGCGAGGTGCGCGACGGCGAGGCCCTCGCGACGGCCCCCGAGACGGCTCAGCCCCAGGCGGCCAGGCCCGGCGGGCCGGCGGTGCAGGGAGTGGCCGAGGGGCGGGTCGGCACCTATTACCTCCTGTACATCGACGACTACTTCTCGGTCCCCTCCCAGCGCAACGCGGTGCTCAAGGCGCTCAAGGCCGACCTCGGCCGCCTGGGGCCGGAGGACCGCATGGCGATCGTCGCCTATGGCGGCGGGCGGCTCACCATGCTCTCCAACTGGTCGGGCTCGGCCGCCGATCTGGGGCGCGCGTTCGACCAGGCCATGGCCCGCCGGGGGGGCGGCTCCGCCCGGCTGGCCGAGCGGACCAGCGCGGACTCCGACCAGGCGTTCGAGGAGCTGGCGGCCAACGCCGACGGCGATTCCCTCCCGGAGATCGCCCTGGCGCCGGGGCTGAGCCCTCTCCAGCGGCTCTACGCGACCGGACTGGCCCGCCAGGTCCAGGGGGACATCCAGGCGGCGGTGAGCGCCATGCGGGCCTTCGCGGCGCCGCGCGGGCGCAAGGTGATGCTGCTGCTCTCGGGAGGGTGGCCGTTCGCGATCGAGAGCTACGTAAGCCGCGGCGGCGGCAGGCTCGTCACCAAGGAGCAGCAGCTCCCCGGTGGGGAGACCCTCTACCGGCCGCTCTCCAACACGGCCAACCTTCTGGGCTATACCCTCTATCCCGTCGACGTCCCGGGCATTCAGGCCGGCGCGGCGGAGATCACGGCCGCCAACCCGCCCGGCGCCGCGGCGCCGAGCCCGCCGCGCAAATCCGGCCTGGTGGCCGCCTCCCCCGGCGACCTTCAGCTGCCGGTGGACGTCGGCGGCGGCAACGTCCCCGAAGAGGAGGTCGAGGGGTCGCTCAAATATCTCGCCCAGGAGACCGGCGGCGAGCCGCTGCTCAACACCAACCGCGGGCTGGCCCTCGCCGTCGCCCGCGAGGACACCCGCTCGTTCTACTGGCTGGGCTTCTCGCCGGGCTGGAAGCACGACGACAAGGATCACCGCATCGAGTTGGAGACGCGGCGCAGGGACCTCCGGGTGCGCACCCGCTCGGGCTTCCTCGACCTCTCGCGCAAGGCCGAGGTGACGATGGCGGTCGAGAGCGCGCTGCTCTTCGGCAACCCGCCGGGAGCGCTGTCGATGCCCCTGAAAGCGGGCGAGGCCGTGCGCTCGAAGCAGGGGGAGATCGAGATCCCGCTCACCCTCGGCCTGCCCGTGGACCTGATGACCGTGGTGCCCGACGGGGCGAAATTCACCGCCCGGCTCGAGCTGCGCTTCGCCGCCTCGGACGCGGAGGGGAACACCGCCGACATCCCGGTGGTGCCGGTCACCCTCACCTCCGGCCACCCGCCGGCCCCCGGCAAGGTGGTGAGGTACGAGACCAGGGTCAAGCTGCGCGGCAAGGCCGACCACCTGGTGGTGGCCGCCTACGATCCGCTGAGCGGCAAGATCGCCACGGCGGAGACGGACGTGAAGGTGCCATAGCCCACGCAGCCGGATGGACGTGACAGGAGCTTGAAACCTTTTTATTCTGATGGGCGTAAATAATTAATATTCTATCCATTGGAGACCTCGATGAGACGATCGCTCGCCCTGTTCCTGTCTCTCTTTTCCCTCTCCGCCGCCGGTGCCCGGGCGGAGGATACGCCGTCGTCCTTCGGTGAATCGATCGACGTGCGGGTGGTCAACGTCGAGGCGGTGGTGACCGACCGCCAGGGCAACCGCGTCACCGGCCTCAAGCCGGAGGATTTCCGCCTGCGCGTCGACGGCAGGGAGGTGCCGGTCGAGTACTTCAGCGAGGTGCGGGAGGGGCAGTCCGCCGCTCCGGCCGAGGGGAGCCAGCCGGAGACGGCCAGGCCCGCCGCCGGGGTGCAGCAGGCGCTGGCCGAGGGGCCGGTCGGCACCTACTACCTGGTCTTCATCGATGACTTCTTCTCGATCCCAGCCCAGCGCAACGCGGTGCTCAAGGGGCTCAAGAACGACCTCGGGCGCCTGGGGCCGGCCGACCGCATGGCGATCGTTACTTACGACGGCGGCCGGCTCACCATGCTCTCCAACTGGTCGGGCTCGCCCGCCGATCTGGGACGCGCCTTCGATGAGGCCATGGTCCGCCGGACGCGGGCCGTGGGCCGGCTGGCCGAGCGGGCTTCGGCGGAGAGCGATCAGGACTTCTCGAGCCAGTCCGTCGGCGACGGCGCTCCGCTCGACCTCGCGGCCCAGCAGCCGGGGCTGAGCGACGTCCAGCGCCGTTACGCGTCCGACCTGCTCCGCCAGCTCCAGGGAGACATCCAGGCGGCCGTGAGCACCCTGCGCGCCTTCGCGTCGCCC
>JAICSG010000084.1 GCA_025937035.1 Thermoanaerobaculia bacterium
GGAGCTCGACCCCGTGCTCGCGCGCTCCTACGCCGAGATCGGAGTGCCCTACGGCGCCGATCTGCGGCAGGCGCGGCGGGCCTGGAGACGCCTCGTCCGTCTGCACCACCCCGACCTCCACGGCACGGACCCCGAAAGGCAGCGGGCGGGCGCCGAGCAGGTGAAGAGGCTCAACAGCGCCTTCGAGGAGCTGAAGCGGCGGCTCCACGGAGGCGGGAAAAACAGGTGAGGAGAGAGGAGATCCGTCATGCGGCGAGTATCGAAGGCGCTTTACCCCCTCCTGGCGTCCCTGCTCCTGGGCGGCGGAGCCGCCCTGGCCGGCGGGCTGCCCGCCGGCTTCGAGGAGAACGTCGGCCAGACCGACGCCCAGGTCCGGTTCCTCAGCCGGAGCCCTGGCTACACGCTGTTCCTCACTCCTCGTGAGGCGGTGATGGACCTCGCGCCGGTCAGCGCCGCCGGCCGGCGGTCCGTGCTGCGGATGAGCCTGCGGGGAGCCGACCCCGCCCCCGCGGTCACCGGCACCGGGCCGCTTCCCACCGTCAGCCGCTACTACGGCACCGCCGGCAGGCGCGACTGGGTGGGGGAGGCCGGCCACTTCGCGGCGGTGACCTGCCAGGGGGTCTATCCGGGCATCGACCTGGTGTTTCACGGCGCGGTGGAGGGGCGGCTGGAGTACGACTTCCGGGTCGCGCCGGGCGCCGACTATCGCGCCATCGAGCTCGCTTTCACGGGCGCGGACCGGACCGGGATCGATGCCGAGGGGCGGCTGGTCCTCAGCACGCCGGCCGGCAAGGTGACCCAGCGGCCGCCGGCCGTCTATGAGGAGACCGCCGGGGGCCGGCGCGCCCTGGCCGGCCGCTACGTGGCCCGGCGGCACGGCGTCGGCTTCATGGTCGACGGCCACGATCCGCGGAACACGCTGGTGATCGACCCCGTGGTGGTGTTCTCGACCTATCTCGGCGGCAAGCCCGGGGGCGGCGGGTACACCAACGGCAACCGCGACGGCGCCGACTTCGCCGTCGACTGCACGGTGGACGCCGCCGGCAACGTCTATCTCACCGGCGTCACCTCGTCGCCCGACTTCCCGACCGCGGGGGCGATCTACAACCACGTGGACGGTTTCAACCCCTGGATCGGCAAGCTCGGCCCGGACGGCCATCTCCTCTACGCGACCTACCTGCCGGGGACGCACGGCGTCCTCGACCGCGCCGGCTTCAACGGCGGCACCGGCGTGGCGGTGGACGCCGCCGGCAATGCTTACGTCGCGGGACTGACCCAGTCGATGGCCCTGCCGGTGACTCCCGACGCCCTCCAGAAGCACTACAACGGCGGCCTCACCGACTCCTTCGTCGTCGAGCTGGATCCCAACGGCAAGCTCGTCTACCTCAGCTACCTGGGGGGCTCCGGCTTCGACACGGTGAGCTGCGAGGCGCTCGGCCCGGACGGCAGCTTCTACGTGTCGGGCGCCACCAGCTCGGACGATTTCCCCGTCGCCTCCGCCCTGCAGGCCAGGCGGCGGGCCGGCGGCACGGTGTTCGGCGGCCTCGACGTCTTCGTCACCAAATTCAGGCCCGGCTTGAAGGGGCTCGCCTACTCGACCTTCCTGGGCGGGAGCGGGGACGAGGCCACCTCGGGCCTCGCCGTCGCCGCCACGGGTGAGGCGCTGATCACCGGCTGGACGGGGTCGACGGATTTCCCCACGGTCAACGCCTTTCAGGCCGCCAGCAAAGGGGGCGTCAACACCCGCAGCTTCAACATCCCCACCGACGTCTTCGTGGCCAAGCTGAGCGCGGACGGCTCGACCCTGCGCTACTCGACCTATCTCGGCGGCAGCGGCCCCGAGTACCCCGACGCGGACAACTTCACGCGCCGGATCGCCGTCGACCGCGAGGGGAACGCCTACGTCATCAGCGACACCGGGTCGGCCGATTTCCCGACCACCCCGAACGCCCTCCAGCGGACCTTCGGCGGCGGTCCCAGCGACGCCTTCCTGGTCAAGCTGAGCCCCGCCGGCCAGCTCCTCTACGGGACCTACCTCGGCGGCAGCGGCGGCGAGCGGGGGCGCAGCATCGTCCTCGACTCCGCTGGCGACGTCTACATCGCGGGCCAGACCTTCTCCAAGGACTTCCGCACCGTCGCCCCGGTCCAGGCCGTGCTGAACGGCGAGGCGGACGCCTTCGTGGTGAAGCTGGATTCCTCCCTCACCAGGCTCCTCTTCGCCACCTACCTCGGCGGCGCCGCCGCCGACGGCGCCCTGGGGATCGACCTGGGACCGGACGGCGACGTCTACGTGGCCGGCTCGACCTTCTCGACCGATTTCCCGACCACGCCGGGGGCCCAGGAGCCGAAGTTCGGCGGCCCGCCGGAGGACGCGTTCGTGGCGCGGCTCGACCTGCGCGACTACTCCCAGGCGGCGCTCCTCTCCCTTGTCAAGGGGCTCAACCTGATCTCCTTGCCCCTCAGGCCGCGCGAGCCGTTCACCGCCCGTTCCCTGGCCACGCATCTCGGCGCCACGCTGGTGGCCGCTTTCGACGACAGGACGCAGCGGTTCGTCGCGTTTGCTCCCGGCGACTCCGGGGACGGCTTCCCGATCGAGGGGGGCAAAGGGTACGTGGTGCGGATGCCGGACGCCAGGCAGGTGTGGATCACCGGCGCTCCCTGGAGCAACGCGGGTCCGATGCGGATCGTCGCCAGCGGCGGCACGGCGGCTGTCGAAGAGCCCAAGGCCGACGTGCTGGCCTGGCTTCAGCTTGAGCTGGAACGTCTCCTCAAAGTAAAATAAATTATTTCAAGAGAGGAGATGGCGATGAGAAGATTCGTTCTGGGCATAATTCTGGCGGCACTGGCGATGTTCGTCTGGGGGATGCTCTACTGGGGGGCCAACCCCCTCCCCTACACGACCTGGAAACGGTCCACGGACGACGTGGCGGCCGGCCAGGCCCTGCTCAAGTACTTCCCGGAGAACGGCACCTACTACATCCCGGGCATGTACCACGACAAGGCCACGCTGGCCAGGATGTTCCAGCAGGGGCCGGTGGCGTTCGTCCACATGCTCCGGCGCGAGGGCCGGCCGATGATGGACAAGAGCATCATGGGCAAGGGGATCGTCCTCTACCTGGCCGTCGCCCTTCTCTTCGCCTGGGTGTTGCGGCTCGCCCTCCCCGCGCTGCCCACCTACGGGAGCCGCGTCAAGCTCGCCGCGCTGCTGGCCCTCGTCGCCGTCGTGATGATCGACCTCGGAGACGCGGTCTGGTGGTACATCCCCCTCGACTGGAAGATCCAGCAGGGGATCTACAACTTCAGCGCCCTGCTCGTGGGCGGCCTGGTGCTCGCGAGATTCGTGGACGGAAAACCCGGCCGGCAAGGCCAAGGAGACCCATCTCATGCGTGAGCTCACCCGGTCCATGGCGAGCTTTTCCTGGGCCGTGTCCCTCTTCGGCGTCGAGCAGATGCTCAACCTGGCCTCTCCCCGCCGCGCGGCGAACGCGTTCGGGGCGGTGGCGCGAGCGGCGGGGGAGACCCTGAGGCCGGGCACCTCCTCCGCGGAGGGGGCCTCCCAGGGGCTCCTGGGCCTGGCGGGGAACCTGGCGTTCCAGTTTCTTCAGGCCGGGGTCGATACCGTCTACTGGACCAGCGGGACCGCCTGGCAGCAGCAGCAGGGCCAGACCGGATGGGGATCGGTGCCGGGCACCGCTCCCCGCCGGTGAGCCATTTCGCCGGCACGACCAGAGGATGACGACATGCCCAGCCCGACAGGCGGAGCCGTGGACCGTCCAGCCAGCGGCTCTCCAGGTGTGAGCCCGGCGGCGGCCGAGACCGAAAGGGTGAGCCGGCTGCTCAAGTCAGCCGCTTACTTCCCGATTTTCAACGTGCACAACGACGCGGTGCCGAACGACACCGTGCCGTTGCTGCCCGTCGCGAAGCAGACGCTGGGTCAGTTGCTCTTCACCGCGGTCAACGTCAACGAGGCCCTCCACCGCTTCGCGGTGACGATGGAGGTGGATCCGCAAGGCCTGGCGGCGAGCAACCGGATCAGCCGGAATCCCATCGGCAACGTCAGCATCCGCTGGACGCCGATCCCGGACGACTACGCCCCCAGCCCGGGGGTCTCGCCGCCGCCCACGCTCCTGAACCCCTTCCGGTCGCAGCGTTTCACCATGCTGAACGGACAGCTCACCTTCGATGACCGCAAGGTGAGCGGGGTCCAGGCCTTCGGCTCCGGCCGCACTTTCCCGGTGGCCGGCTCGACGGGCTCGCTCAACATCGGAGCCGTGATCGACGTCCTGGAGGGGTTCGGCGCTCTCTACGGCCTGTCGAGCCAAACGCTCCCCGGCGCGACGATGGTGATCAACGGCTTCATCAAGCCCCCCCAGGATCTGGCCCTCAATCTGATCCTGCGGGTGATGGATCCCAACGGCGAGCTCACCTCCATGACGCCCGTGCCGCCCCTGATGGGCGCTCTCCCCACGCCGGCCGGCTCCGGCAAGTTCCTGTTCTTCCTCGGCGAGGCCGATCCGCGCCGGCCGATGCGGCTCCTCTACGGACCCGGCGGCGAGCCGATAGGAGCCCACGTGGTCGAGACCCTCCGTCTGGTCAATCTCGATTTCAGCGTGGACGGGGCCGCCAGCCTCCGCACCTCGACCCGGGAGGGACCGGTCGTCGGCACCGCGTCGGCCCTGCTCTACTGCAGCTTCCAGGACCAGCTCACGGTCGTCCCGGCGCAGACCACGGGGAGCGTCTTCAGCTTCCACGATCTCCAGGGCCGGAGCCTCGGCTCGGTCTGCGCGAACATGGTGGAGGGGCGGGCCTTCCGGACCTACCTGCCGGGCGCTCCGTACCCGGTCTTCCGGCTCGGCGGCTTCGGGCCCCTCTTCCGCGGCACCGGAATCTTCGCGGGCGCTCAGGGTATGATGAGCGTCAACGGCGTGGTCAGCGCCTTTCCGGCGACCCTGTCCAATCTCTACGTCCTCCGGATCGAGAATCCTGACTCCCGGCTTCAGGACCGGTTGCCGGGATTCGGGACCCATTGAGCCGCCGCCGGCACGGCTGAGATCCCGGTAGATGTCCGTCGCGGTCGAGGAATCCAGGCAGTCCGGGGCTCGCCCCGCGGGGGCGGCCCCGTCCCGCCGCCGCCGCGGGCTCCGGCGGCTCGCTTTGGCCGTCCCCCTGCTCCTGCTCGGCGGCGCGTTCTGGCTCGGCCGGGCCTACCCGGGCATGACCGAGGGGATGTGGCACCAGATGCGCTACGCCGGCTTCGAGGAGAGCCACAACCTCTGGTACTGCGTCGTCTACTTCATCGACGCCATGGAGTCGCTGAGCTTCGACCCGGAGCACGGCGTCTGGAGCTTCAGGAACAGCCGGGCGACGGGGAAGGACGACCTGGCGCTCGGCCGCCTGGCCTTCCACCGCGGCGACTTCACCGGCGCCATCCGCCGCCTCGAGCACCACGTGGCCCGGTCTGGAGAGTCCGAGGAGGGCCTCTTCTGGCTGGCGATGTCCTACATGCGGCGGGCCGAGGCCGAGAACTGCCTGGCGAAGATGGTGGACGGCGGTCAGGAGCCCCCCGGCCTCGCGGGGCATCATCACGCCGGCTATTGCTCTCTCCCCCTGGAGCGCTTTCACGATCACCGGGACGACTCGCGCCAGGCGGCGAGGATCTGGACCCGCCTGCTCGACCGCTACGACCCGGAGAGCCGCCTCTACCGCTGGCTGCTCAATTTCTCCCTGATGACCGTGGACGGTTTTCCCGCCGAGGTGCCGGCGCGCTACCGGATCTCGACGCCGTTCATCGACTCTTTCTACGGCGAGGGCGCCCGCCGCACGCGGGAGAAATACGCCGGCCTCAAGCTCACGGACCGCGCGGCCGAGCTCGGGGTCACCAACTTCGGCGTCGGCCGCGGCGTCGCCGTCGAGGACTTCGACCGCGACGGCCATCTCGACCTCGTCACGGCCGACTTCTTCGGCCACCTCCACTACTATCGCAACACCGGCGGCCGCTTCGTCGAGGCGACCCGCGAGGTGGGGATCGAGGGCGTCACCCAGCCGCTGAGCGTCTCGGCCGCCGACTACGACAACGACGGCTGGATCGACCTCTTCGTGGTGCGACCGTTCGACCGTTTCCAACTGCTGAGGAACGACGGGCACGGCCATTTCGTCGACCGCACGGCCGCTTCCGGGCTGCTCGACGCGGTGCCGGAGGGCACCATGGCCACCAGCTGGTTCGCCACCTGGGGGGACGTCGACGGCGACGGCGACCTCGACCTGTTCGTGTCGGCCTGGGCGTTCAAGGTGCCGTTCGTCTCCGGCCTGGTGGCGCGGCCCCGGCTGGACTCCAAGCTGTTCATCAACGACGGCAACGGGCACTTCCACGACGGCACGGCCGATTTCGGCCTGGTCGCGGGAATCGAGGACCGGCAATTCATCGGCGCGGCGTTCGGCGACTACGACCGCGACGGCTTCCCGGACCTCTTCCTCTCGGGGCCGATCCCCGCCACCAGCTACCTCTACCACAACGAGGGAGGGAAGCGCTTCACGCGGGTCGAGCTGCCGGCCGGCTTTACCGAGCCGGGCTTCACGGCGGCCTTTCTCGACATCAACCAGGACGGCCGGCTCGACATCTTCCAGGGGGGCTTCAACGACGCCCGCACGGCCACGGCGCGGACCGTGTTCGGGGACCGGGGCTATCGCATGGGGGCCAGCGTCTTCCTCCTGCAGACCGCCGACGGCCGTTTCGAGAAGCACCCCGAGCTCTTCGGCGGGGGAGCGGAGCTCTCCACCATGGGGACCTCGTACGGGGACCTCGACAACGACGGCTGCTTCGACTTCTACCTGGGCACCGGCAATCCCGAGCCCTGGTTCATCCTGCCCAATCTGATGTTCATGGGCGAGCGGCGGGGGGGCGCCTGCACCGGGCGGATGGAAAACGTTTCAGCCCTCAACGGCGTCGCCACCGTGCAGAAGGGGCACGGCATCGTCTTTTTCGATTTCAACGACGACGGCGAGCAGGACGTCTTCTCGAACCTCGGCGGCATGTGGCCGGCGGACGTCTGGGTGTCGCAGCTTTTCGTCAACGAGAGCGCGACGAAAAACCACTGGATCAAGATCCGGCTGCGCGGCCGGCGCACCAACTACTACGGGGTCGGCGCGACGATCAGGATCACGGCGCGGCGGCCGGACGGCAGCTCCCTGGTGCGTTACCGGGAGATGGACAACGAGACCGGCTTCGGCAGCGCACCCTATCTCGCCCACGTGGGGCTGCTCGACGCCGTGGCGGTCGAGGGCGTCGAGGTGAGCTGGCCGGCGTCCCACTGCCGGGCCACCTACAAGGCGGATCTCGACCGGCTCAACGTGCTCGACGAAGCGGAGTGCCTGGCCGCCCGTCCGGCGGCCCCGCGAGGAGGCAGACCATGAGCGTGGCTGAAGCACCGAAGCCGAATCCCGGCGACGAGCCCACCGCCGCCATCCCGGCCATCCCGCCCCGGCCGCGCCGCTGGGGCCGCCGGGTGGCGGCGTTCCTGGCCATCCTCTTCGGCGCCGTGCTGATCTGCGCCTTGCTCTACCCGGGCCTGTCGAGCGGCATCGCCAATCAGGCCCGCTACTCGACCGTCGAGGAGAGCCGCAACCTCTGGGCCTATGTCTCCTACCTCACGGTGTTCCTGGAGAAGATGACCTACGACCCCGCGGCGAAGATCTACAACTTCAAGAACACCCCGGACGGCGGTCTCGATCTCTACGAGCAGGGGCGCCTCGCCTACCACCGCGGCCAGTTCGCCCAGGCGGCGGGGCTGATCGAGCGCCATATCCAGGACCACGGAGAATCGAAGGATGCCCTGTTCTGGCTCGCCCTCTCCTACATGCGCCAGGCCGAGGCGGAGAACTGCCTGGCGGCCCTCGCCGATCCCGGCCATCACGAGCACGCGCTGCACGACCCCGCCAGCTACTGCTCGCTGCCCCTGCGGCGCACCCACGACAACCAGGAGCCCTCGCGCCGGGCGGCCAAGACCCTGGAGCGCCTGCTCGACCGCTACGGCGCGGAAGGATCGGATGCCCGCCTCTACCGCTGGCTGCTCAACTTCGCCTACATGACGGTCGGCGGCTATCCCGCCGAGGTGCCGGCCCGCTACCGCATCGCGACGCCGTTCATGGATTCGTTCTACGGCGCCGAGGCCGCCCGCCGCCAGCGGCTCCACGCCGACCTGCGGTTCGCCGACCAGGCGCGGGAGCTCGGCGTCGACAACTTCGGGACCGGCCGTGGGGTGGCGGTGGAGGACTTCGACGGCGACGGCTATCTCGACCTCGTGGCCTCCGGCAGCTTCGGCGGGGTCAAGCTCTTCCACAACGACCAGGGCAAGCGGTTCGTCGACGTGACCGCCGGCTCCGGCCTGGAGCAGGCCCGTCAGCCGATGTCGGTCTCCGTGGCCGACTTCAACGGCGACGGCCTCATGGACCTCTTCGTCGTCTGCCCCTATACCCACTTCCACCTCTTCGCGAACCGCGGCGGCAACAAGTTCGAGGACGTGACGGCGTCCTCCGGCCTGCTCGACGCCATCCCCAAGGGGTGGATCGCCACCAGTTGGATGTCCGCCTGGGGGGATGTGGACAACGACGGCGACCTCGACCTCTTCGTCGCCGGCTGGGCCTTCGAGATCCCGTTCCTCAAGGGGCTCCCGGGCAAGCGGCGGATCGACTCCAAGCTGTTCATCAACGAGGGTGGCCATTTCCGCGACGCCACGGCCGAGTACGGGCTCGCCGGCGACCTCCACGACCGCCACCTGATCGGCGCCGCCTTCGGCGACTACGACGGCGACGGCCGGGTGGACCTCTACGTCACCGGCCCGATGCCCGGCACGACCGCCCTCTACCACAACGTCGGCGGCAAGCGGTTCGAAAGGAGCGATGCCCTCACCTGGCACGAGCCGGGCTTCACGGCGGCCTTCGTCGACGTCAATCAGGACGGCCGCCTGGACGTCTTCCACGGCGGCTTCGCCGACGCCCGCACGGCCGTCACCCAGGCCGTCTTCGGCCAGCGCCGCGGCGAGCTCAAGAGCGGCCACAACGTCATCTTCCTGCAGCGGCCGGACGGGCGTTTCGAGCCGCATCCCGAGCTCTTCGAGCCGGGCATGGAGATCGGCAGCATGGGCGCCTCCTTCGGCGACCTCAACAACGACGGCTGCCTGGACTTCTACATCGGCACCGGCAATCCCGAGCCCTGGTTCGTGCTGCCCAACCTGATGTTCCTGGGGCGCGAGTCTTCGGACGGCCGCTGCACCGGAGCGATGGAGAACATCTCCATGCTCGACGGCTTCGGCACGGTGCAGAAGGGGCACGGCATCGTCTTCTTCGATTTCGACAACGACGGTGACCAGGACGTCTATTCGAGCCTGGGAGGCATGTGGCCGGCCGATCCCTGGTACTCGCAGCTCTTCGTCAACCAGGGGCGCAACGGGGGCTCCTGGGTGAAGATCCGCCTGCGGGGCCGCAGGAGCAACCGTTTCGGCGTCGGCTCCCAGATCGAGGTCGACGCCCGGCGGGCGGACGGCACACGGCTGGTGCGCACCTACCTGATAGACGGCAAGACGGGCTTCGGCTCCGCGCCGATGCTGGCGCACATCGGGCTCGAAAGGGCGGTGGCGGTCGACGCCGTCAAGGTGCGCTGGCTCGGCTCCGGCTGCGTGGGCACCTATCCGGCCCGGCTCGGCGAGCTCAACATCCTGGACGAGGCCGACTGCCTGCGGGGCCCCGCCGTTGACAAGGCGCGGTGACTGCGGTAGCTCTCTAAAGGCGTCAAAAATTCTCTGACGAAAAAATCTTCATTCAAGGAGCCGAGAGCACCATGAGCAGCCCCCGGGAGATCGTGGAGAGGTATTTCGAGCTGTTCAAAGCCAGGAGGATCGGCGAATGCCGGCAATTCCTGAGCGATGACTTCCGCTTTCAGGGTCCCCTGGACACCTTCGACAACCCGGACGACTTCATCGCCACCGCCAGCCAGCTCGGCCCGGCGATGCAGGAGGCCCGGTTGCTGAAGATCTTCGCCGACGGCAACGACGTCTGCGTGCTGTGGGACTTCGTGTGGAACGGCACCGGTCAGGTGGTCGGCATCGCCGAGTGGTTCCAGGTCGAGGGAGAGAAGATCAAGTCTCTGCGTATCATGTTCGACGCCCGGCCGTTCGCGGCGGCCATGGGCCGGTGAGTCGGCGGACGATTGAATCTCCTTTGATCCCGGAGGCTCA
>JAICSG010000374.1 GCA_025937035.1 Thermoanaerobaculia bacterium
GAAGGACGTGAACGGCGGCAAGGTCGACGAGATCGCCGAGGGGGCCGACGTCTTCCTCGAGGACCTTACGACCGGCGCCGTGACCCTCGTCAGCCACCGCCTGGGCTCTCCCGCCACCACGGGGAATCTCGGCTCGATCGCCACCGCGGTCAGCCCGGACGGCCGCTGGGTCGCCTTCGTGACCGCGGCCACCGACCTGGCTCCCGGCCAGCGGAGCACCCGGGTCTTCAACGACTACGACCTGCTGCTCTTCGACCGCGTGAGCGGGGCCACCACCCTGATCGCCACCGACCAGCGGTTCGGGGAAGGCTACTTCTCGGACCTCGCGTTCAGCACCGACGGCCGCTACCTCGCGTTCACGGGGCGGGGGTTCCTCCTCTCCGGCCAGCAGGGGGCCGAGAACAACGCCTATCTCTACGACCGGACGGACGGCTCGCTGCGTCTGCTCACCCGCGACCCCGCCGCGTCCTCGAACGGGCTGGGAGGCAGCGTGGCCGGGATGAGCGCCGACGGCCGGTACGTCGCCGTGCTCAGCTTCGCGGCGCTGCTGCCGGGGCAGCCCTCGGGCACCACCAACGCCTACCTCTACGACCGCGTGGCCGGCTCTCTCGCCCTGATCGGCCCCGCGCAGGCGGCCCGCATCAGCGCCGACGGCAACTACGTCGCCTTCTCCCAATTCGGCGCCCTGTCGCTCTACTCGCGCGCGACCGGCGCGACGGCGCGGGTGACCGACAACGCCGAGCCCGCGAGCCTCGGCCCCGTCTTTTCGCTCAGCGCGGACGGCCGTTACCTCGCCTTCAACCTCTTCGTGCCGTTCGGCGAGGTGGGGCAGGTGGCGCCCACCCCGGAGGTCTACGACCGGGTCAGCCGCGCCCTGACCGCCGTGGGCCGCGCGCCGGGAGCGGCCCAGCCCGCGCCGGTCGCCCAGAGCCTCACGCTCAGCGCGGACGGCCGGTATCTGGTCTTCGCCACCACCGACGACCAGCAGATCGCCGGCCAGGTCGATCCGGAACGCCCCTTCCTCGACGACCTGGACGTTTTCCTGTTCGACCGCGTGGCGGGGAAGACCGTCCTGGTGAGCCACACGCCGTCCTCGCCGGTCACCGCCGGCAACGGCGCCTCCTTCCTGCCGGTGATCAGCGCCAACGGCGGCCGGTTGGTCTTCACCAGCCAGGCGAGCAACCTCGTGAGCGGCCTCGCCGACCTCAACCAAGCCCCCGACCTCTACGCCTACGACGTGGCCCACGCGAGCCTCGACGTGGCGACCGGCCGCGCGCCGGACCTCCCCTCGCTCCCGCCGGACCCCGGCAGCCACGTCCGCGCCCTGAGCGCCGACGGCCGCTTCGTGGCCTTCGAGACCGACTCCGCCAACGTGGTGGCCGGCCAGGTGGACGTCAACGCCAAGACCGACGTCTTCCTCTACGACGCGGTGGCGAGGACCACGGTCCTGGTCAGCCACGTCCCTGGCTCCGCCGTCACCGCGGCGGCCGGCGCCTCCAGCGATCCCGCCCTGAGCGCCGACGGCCGGTACGTCGCCTTCGCCAGCAGCGCCCGCAACCTCGTCAGCGGCGCCAACCAGGCGGGCGTCTTCCTCTACGACCGCGTCAACGGCACGGTGGCCTACGTGGCCCACGGCGAGGCGCCGCGGATCAGCCCGGACGGCCGCTGGATCGCCTTCACCAGCTTCGCCGCCGACGTGGTGCCCGGCCAGCAGCCGTCCGCCACCCCCGGAGGCCCGTTCGGCAACGTCTTCCTCTGGGACCGGACCACCAGGACCACCACCCTGGTCAGCCACGCGGCGTCCGGCCGGCTGGTGACGGCGAGCGGCGATTCCGACCTGCCGGTCCTGAGCTCCGACGGCCGCTTCGTGGCCTTTCACAGCAAGGCGGTCGACCTGGTCGCCGGGCAGGCGGACCTGGGGGATCCGGCGAACGACCTCTTCCTCTTCGACCGCACCACCGGCGCGAGCATCCTGGTGAGCCACGCCGCGGGGTCCGCGACCACCCCGAACGGCGCCATCACCGATCCGGTGCTCAGCGCGGACGGCCGGTACCTCCTCTTCGAGACCGCCGCGCACGGCCTCGACCCCGCCGGCACGGCGGGCTCCTTCGACTGGGTCTTCTACCTCTACGACACCACGTTCAAGACCTACCAGCAGATCGGCACCGACAGCGGCCACGCGCAGCGGGTCTCCCTGAGCGCCGACGGCCGCTTCGCGGCCTTCCTCAGCGACCAGTCGCTGATCCCCGGAATCTTCGGCGGCAACACGGTGCAGGCCTATCTCTACGACCGGGTCGCGAAGACCCTCACCCTCGCCACGCACCGCAACCAGGACGGCTCCGCCAGCTCGGGCTACGCCGACGCCCCCGCCCTGAGCGCCGACGGCCGCTATCTCGCCTTCCTGAGCGACGGCGGCGGGGACCTCGTGGCCGGTCTGCTCCCGGGGCCCGGGAGCGAGAGCGGCGATCCCGCCCTCTACCTCTACGACCGGACCACCAACAAGACCCGGCTGGTCAGCCGCTGGCAGGGCTCGGCCGTGACCGCGAGCGGCGGCGGCGCCCCGCTGATCAGCGCCAATGGCCAGCGGATCGCCTTCGACAGCGTGGACGCCCTCGTCTACGGGGATTTCAACCGGCGCACCGACGCCTACCTCTTCACCCTCGACACGGGCACCTCCAGCGGCCCGGTGACCGTGCCCCCGTGCATCCTCTTCGACACCCGCCGCCCGGCGGACGGCCCGGCGCTACGCTCCAACGTGGCGCGGGTGCTCAAGGCCACCGGCGTCTGCGGAGTGCCGGCCACGGCGAAGCGGGTCACCGTCAAGGTGACGGCCTTCCAGGGGACGGGGAAGGGGAACGTGCGGCTCTATCCGGGCGACCTCTCCGCCCCGTCCTCCGGCATCCTGCGCTTCGGCCGCGGGCAGACCGTGACCGCCACCTTCGACTCTCCCGTGGCACCAAACGCGGGCACCCTCACCCTCCTCCCCTTCGTGGCCGGCAAAGGAACGGCCGGCGCGAGCGTGGAGATCGACGGCTATACGCCGTAAGGGAGTCGTGCGTCGAAGGGCGGGGATCTCGATGTACAATCAGCTTCTGGCTCCGCCAGGAGAGAGGAGGGGCGTGCCTCCACACGCCCCTCCTGGAAAGACTGCTACGACGGGTTCTGCGTCTCGCTCGTGGCCTCCTGGGGAGCCGCCTTCGCCGTCACCGGCGGGTGTGAGGTCCCTTGAGACTGCCCGGTTTGCGGCGGCGGTGAGGCCCCCTGGGGCTGTCCGGCCTGCGGCTGGGGCTTCGCGGCGGTGGCGCTCTTCTTCCTGCTCCCCGGACGGAAGACCTTCAGACCGAACTCCTTGAGCTTCTCGTTGCTCTTGCCGTACTTGGTCTTGATCCCGAAGCGGAGATGGTCCGCCAGGGTACGTCCCCGCTGCATGAAGCCTTCGAGGTCCCGCGTGGCCTGCGAGGCCTGCGCCTGCGCCGCGGACTGCCGCATGTTGGCCTCCCTGGCGCCCGCGACCTCGACCTCGAGCTGCTGGCGGTAACTGTCGATGAACTGGAGGTCGTCCTTGTTCGCGGTCACGGTCGCGAGGAGCTTCTCCCAGTCGGTGATGACGTCTGCGAATGATTGGTTTGGCATGGTCGTTTCCTTTCTTTCCTTTCTCAACGCAGCCGCTTCGCGAAGTCGATCACGGCGCGGGTGATTCCGAAGTGGCCACCGGGATGGCGGCCGGTCAATGTGACGGTGACGTGATCCAGGGTCTGCACCACCGAGCAGAGCTGGCCCGACTCCCGGGCCAACGCCGACACGTAGTCCACGAACTTGGACGCCACCTCTTCCGTGGGGAACCGGCGGACGTGTTGGATCGCCCTGAAGTTGACGATGCCCCGCCAGCCCAGCATCGTCCTCAGCTCCTCCTGAACGCGCTCCGGCTTCAGGAAGTGGTCCTCGGGCAAGCTGGGGATCCGCCTCATCAGATCCGCGAGAGTCCAGCCCGAGGACGGCAAAACATACTCTTCGACACCTTGAAACATGATGAACCTCCGAAGGTTCAAAAACCCGAGACCTGGATTGGCCCGGGAGATCAATCTAAAGGGGAAAATGCGTTCCCGAGATCTTTTCCGTTTGCAGCGGGCGAATAGTGACTCAGCGGGATGGTTTTTGTCAACACAAATCCGATTCGGATTCGGGATTTAATTCGTTTTACTTCAGCACGCGATTTTTGCCGTTCAATGGAGTTGTCGCTGGGGAATGTGATCTAATCGCGCCCGCAAAAGATGGGAGCGAGATTGCGGTAGCCGGAAGGCGAGCCTCCCCATTCCTTTAGATGGGAGAGCGCGAGCCCGCCTCGTTCTCTGCCAAACTGGGCACATGAAATCGAGAGATGTCGCGCCCGCGGGCACCGGGGCCATGGCGGTCCCGGCCCTGCTCCGCGGACGGGGGAGAGCATCGAAATGGCGCAGCGAACCTTGAAACGCGTTCTGGCGGGGGGCGTCGTGTTGGCGGCCCTCACCTTGACCACTCCCGCACCGGCTCATGCCGCGGGCCTGGGCGCGGAGAGCCTCTGGAATTGGCTCTCCGGCTTCTTGGCGGGACCGGCCGCGGCGGTGAGCGGGCATGTCCATGCGCACAAGCCCTCTCCAAGGACAGGACTATTGGACAAGATTGGATCTGGCATAGATCCCAACGGCTGTACCGGTTCCGCTGGAGGCTCCGGTTCTTCTTGCGCAGCCGGAACTTATGTAGGAGCCGGCAGCGACCCGAACGGTTGACCTCCACGCTTGGCCGCCCTCTCTCCCCGGGAGGGCGGTGTCCTGGACCCTGCCCGAGATCACCCGGATACTCCTCTAGACTTTTTCTGCCTCATTGAGCTAGAATTCGCATAGATTTGCGGTTACCTGAAGAACCGGCCAAGTACGATTCTCCTGCCAAGACATGCAGTAGGATCTTGAAGAGGCGATTTCTCTCCCTCCGTGGAAAACGAGGGTTCCACTATGGGAGAATCTACGGATTCACAAGGGAGAAGA
>JAICSG010000690.1 GCA_025937035.1 Thermoanaerobaculia bacterium
ACCGCCTCCACCGCCCCCTCCGGCGCCCACCGCCAGCCGTGGCGGTTCGTGGTGGTGGGGGACCCGGCGCTCAAGCGGGAGATCCGCGTCGCCGCCGAGACCGAGGAATACGAGAGCTACGTGGGCGGGCGTATGCCCGAGGAGTGGCTGGAGGCCCTGGCGCCGCTGGGCACCACCTGGGAGAAGCCCTTCCTGGAGACCGTCCCCTGGATCGTGGTCGTCTTCGAGGAGCTGTACGGCCTCGACCCGGACGGCCGCAAGCGGAAGAACTATTACCCCAAGGAGAGCGTGGGGATCGCCTGCGGCCTGTTCCTCGCCGCCCTCCACCACATGGGGCTGGCGACCCTCACCCACACCCCGAGCCCGATGGCCTTCCTCTCCCGCCTCCTCGGCCGCCCCGCCAACGAGAAGCCCTTCATCCTCTTCCCCGTGGGCTACCCGGCGCCGGACGCCGAGGTGCCGGACCTCAGGCGGAAGGAGTTGGAGGAGGTGAGCGTCTGGCTGTAGGCCCCACAAACCATCCCACCATCCCCGCCATCGCCACCGCCCCCAGCACCAGCCCCGCGCGGAACCCCGGCGCCCGGTACACCAGCTCCACCCGATGCTCGCCCGCCGGCAGCCAGGCGGCGAGGAAGGGACCATCCGCCGTCCCCAGGGGAAACGGCCGGCCGTCGAGAAGAAGCCGCCATCCGCCGTCCTGGTAGACGCTGGAGGCCAGGAGCCGCTCCTCGGCCAGCCGCGCCCGGGCCACGAGGCGGGCGGGCTGCATCGAGAGGATCTGGAGCGTGGAATCCTGAGGCCGGGCCGCCGTCCAGACCGCTGGCCGGCCCGGGGACGGCGGGACGAGCGCCCGGACCGCGAAGTCCGGATTCGCGGCCAGCCACGCGGGCCAGCCTTGATCTCCGGCGGTCTCCGTGGAGGCCGGAAGGAAGAAGCGGGGGAGGACCCGATCCCGCTCGAAGATCCGCCCGGTGGGATCGTGGAAGACCTGCCGCAGGCCCGGGATCGACCGCATCCGCGGCGGCGCCACCACCCAGCGCGCCCCGAAAAGCTGATAGAGCGGATGCTCCGGGACCGTCAGGATGTGCTCCGTGGAGCGGACGGCGGCGCTCACCGGCCCCAGGGCCTGGGCGTAGGCGAACGGCTTCAGGGGGTTCGAGATCCGGACGTCCGCCAGCCCGTAGACCGCCAGCGCGTTGGGCAGGAGCCGGTTGTCCAGTCCCGCGATCCGGGTGCCGTCCGCGTTCTCCTGGAGGAAGCGGATCAGCGGCGTCACCGGATAGTAGGCGCTCCGCGGCAGCGACGGATTCGCCGGCCGGTGGAAGAGGAGGAGCTCGACGGCGACCAGGGCACAGAGGGCGAGGGTCGAGGCCCTTCGACACCCCAAATAGAGCACGAGCGCCGCTCCCGCCACCACCGCGAGCTGCGTCCCCATCCAGAGCCACCGCAAGGCCGCCAGCTCCTTCACGTCCACTGAGAGGAGGTATCCCCAGGCGATCAGTCCCAGGAGGACCGCTGCGGTGACGAGGACCGCCCACCGCCTCGGTCCCGCGCCCGCCCGCCAGCGCTCCACCGTGCAGGCCCCCAGATAGGCCAGGGAGAAGGCCACGATCAGGAGGAGCCGCCGGTTGGCGCCGAGCGACTGATTGAGCACCGGCAGCTTGGCGGAGAGGAGCCGCACCCCGGGCAGGTGCACCGCGACCGCCAGGCACACCGGGGCGAGCACCAGGAACAGCCGCTCCTCCCGGAGCCGCCGGGAGACGGGGAAAAAGGCCAGCAGACCGGCGAGCATCGCGGCCCCGCCCACGAAGGCGGAGGAGTCCTCGTTGTTGTTGGTCACCCCCCAGTACTCGCCATAGCGGCTGTTGCCGAAGGCGTTGGGCGCGAAGACCTGGACCACCCGCTGCCGGAGCCCCTGCGGGCTCTCCCGGATGCCGATCTCGGGATTCGCCCCCAGCCGCACGTTGCGCGCCTCGACCCAGCGATGGCGGAGGGACTGAGGGACGAACCGGAACGCCGGCACCAGAAGAGGGGCGGCCAGCCCCGCCGCCAGGGCCGCGGCGGCCGTCCATCGCATCAGCAGCCGGACCCGGTCCCCGGCCGGGCGTCGCCGCAGCCGGGAGAGGGCGAAGAGCCCGGCCAGGATCGCCACGTAGTGGGCCGTCTCGGGGTGCCCCCCCGTGAGCAGACAGGAGCCCGCCACCACCAGCAGCAGGAAGTCCCGCCGCGCGCCGCGCTCGTCGGTCATCACCAGGGCGTAGAGGACGAGCGGCAGGAGGGCCGGCGAGTTGGCGATCGGCCAGTTGAGCCAGAGCAGCAGGAAGGCCCCGAGCCCGAAGGCGAGGCTGCCGAAGAGGGCCGCCCCCTGCGAGAGCCCCTGCCGGCGCAGCAGCAGGAAGAGAAAGACCAGGGCGAGCATCACCCGCAACCCCGCCGTCACCCCCACCGCCGCGGGTAGAGGGAGGGGGAGACCTATAAGGACCAAGGGCTCGAACACCTGCGCCTGCGGATCGGCCAGGAGCGGCATCCCGGCCCCCGCGAGGTCGTTCCACAAAGGCCAGGCGCCGCTCCGGATCTCCCGCCGTACCTGGGCCTGCAAAGGGATGACCTGCGTCACCAGGTCGTTCTGCAGCACGTTTCCTGTGGGGGGCTTCCGAGCGTCTTCTGGCTGGACCACCCCGGGGAGGATGTCCGCGGGAAGGAGCACCTTCCCCAGGAACAGAGCGGGCCCGAAGAGGATCACCAGGACCAGCCCGAACACCCCCCAGATCCGCGCCGGCACCGGGTCCCACCACCGCCGGAGGGCCCGGTCGAGCAGGAAGGCGAGGAGGGCGAGATAGAGGCCGGGGAGGAGGATCACGCCGGGAGTCTATCGAGCTCCCGGTAGGCCCTCTTCAAAATCGCCAGGAAGAAGCTCAGCCAGGGGATGAGGTCGTGCCGCCCCTCGTGCCACCCGTCCGAGCTGCGGTGGAGCACGTCGTAGTACTCGGCCCGGGACTCCTCGATCAGCCTCTCCAGGCTGATGTACCGCCCCACCTCAAACCCGTGCTGGTAGAGCGCCAGGAGGGTGAGGAGCCGGGAGATCCGCCCGTTGCCGTCGCGGAAGGGGTGGATGCAGAGGAAGTCGAAGACCAGGGCGGCCACGGCCACCAGGGGAGGTGCCAGGCTCTGGTTGAGCGCGTGGCGATAGAGGAGG
>JAICSG010000304.1 GCA_025937035.1 Thermoanaerobaculia bacterium
CGCGCTCCTGCTCTTCCGCGAGACTCTGGTAACGACCAAGGACTTCCTTCTGGTCGCCGCTATCGGAGAAGCCTTGGATCGTCATGGCCCCACAGAGCCGTTGCGGGCCTGGCTTACGGATAGCGATCCCAGAGCTCGCCAGGGGGCCTGCTTCGTCATGGAGTCTCTCGGAGGGTCGGCGGAGTTGGAAGCCATGGCTCTGTCTCTCTTACAAGATTCTAGTTGGGATGTCCGCGCTGCCGCCCGGGTCGCTCTTGAGGATCTTCAGCTATCCAGGGAAACGGCGCGTCTCGCCAGAGAGGTTAAAAGGGAAGGGGCACTCAGCCGGAGATGGGTCCTCGTCGACGCGGCTCTCACCATCGGCTATCCCGGTGTTGTGGCCGGATATGGAGCCCACAGCTGGTTTGGACCGATGATCGAGGGGCAACCCTATACCCTGCGGACGCACGCCCTTTCAAAGCTGGAAGAGAAGCGAAAGAAGCTTCGGGACACTCTCGCCAAGCGGGAGCGCTCCTGAGAGCGGCGGCTCGACGAATCACATTGGGCGAGATTACGCCGCTGAGCGGGCATCACCCGATCCGGATTCTGCGGAAGAGCACGCGCCCGGTGTGCGCCTGGACGCCCACGTAGCGGGGCACCGCGGCCGTGCCCGGCAGGCCGCGGTCGGGATGGGCCCCGTCCGACCCCGCGGCGAAGGTGAACGAGGTGACCTGGGTGCCGTTGAGGAGCACCGTGTAGGTCTGGCCCTTGACCCGGATCTCGTACTGGTTCCACTGCCCCGGCGGCAGGGCCGGGATCTGCGTCAGCGTCTGCCCGGGCTGGTCGTAGACGGCCCCCGTCCGGTGGATCGGCGTGTCCCCGTGCTCGTCGATCTGGACCTCGAAGCCGAAGTCGACCCCGACCCAGGCGGTGTTGTCGTACCCCTTGCTGTCGGGATGGGGGAACCGCACGAAGACCCCGGAGTTGTCGTCCTCCCGGGTGCGCATCCACTCCAGCCGCAGGGTGAAGTCGGCGGCCGTGGGCGTGACACACCAGAGGAGCCCGAGACCGTCCCCCGGCACCATCTCGAGGACGCCGCCGGCGGCGAAGAAGGTGCCGCGGCCCGCCATCCGCCAATTCGCGGTGCCGACGCCGTCGAAGAGGGCCGTGAAGCCCGCCTCGGCCACGTAGGGGGCCGGCGCGGCCACCAGATGCTCCGCCAGCCGCCGCGCCAGCGCCACGCCGGTCAGCATCGGATTGGGCGAGCCGATGGACGGGAAGAGGCACGGGCCCAGCGCGTAGGCGTTGGCCACGTGATGGAACCGGCAGTCCGGGCCGGTCACCGAGCTCGTGGGGTCCTCCCCCATCCACAGCGGGCCCGCCTCGTGGTGGGTGGTGCCGAGGCCGTCCCGGCGCGGGGAGGTGAACGGCAGCACGGTCTCGGCCCTCACCCCCGCCGCCATGGGTTGGACCTTCTGGGGGGCGAGGACCTCGTACGCCTTCCCGCCGGCGAACACGAGGGCGACGTCGTCCGAGGCCTGGTCCATCGCCTCCCACAGCTCCAGGTCCTTGGCGCTCGGCGCGATCGAGACGAAGGCCCGCCGCACGCCGAATTCGTCGGGCTCCGGATCGAGCCGCACGAAGCTGCCCGGGTTCTGGGGCTCCATCTCGCCGATGCCGCGGATGGTGATCACCACCTCCGTGTCGGTGGCGGCGCGGAACCTCTCGAAAGTATCGACGTCGGGGATCTTCTTGAACAGCTCGGCCTCGGAGTCCTTGTTGTCCAGGTTGTCCAGGCCCGCGGCGGTGATCTGCAGATGGAAATGCCCCACCTTGCCGTCCTGGCTGTAGGTGTGCCGCCCCTTGACGAACAGGGCCGAGGCCGCCAGCTCCTGGACCGTGGCGCTCAAGCCCGCGATCGAGGAGCGCGGGACCCGGATCGTCAGGTTCGAGCGCAGGTGGGCCATCAGGCCCTTGCCGGGCAGCCCTTCATTGGGGATGCCGCCGAAGGAGAGGAGGGCCAGGCGGGCGCTCTCGATCGTCGCCGCCGCCACCACCACCGACCCTCCCGGAGGCACCGGCACCGGGCCGTGCTGGGTCTCCACCCGGGTCACCCGGCCGCCCTCGGTGACCAGCCGGGTGACGTGGGTGTCCGCCACCACCATCAACTGCTTCTTGACGTCGTCTCCCCCCGAGCGGCTGAACGAGAGCCGGGCCGCCTTCATCAGCAGGGGGAGGGCACTGAACTTGTTGAACGGGAAGCAGCCGGGCCGGGTCTGGCTCTGCACCGCGAGCGGCGCCTCCAGCGTCATCAGGTCCCGTTGGGCGGGCGGGACGTCCGGCAGGTGCAGGGGGAGCTCCGCCAGCGGGATCGCCGCCGGCACGTCGCCCGCCGTGATGCCGTCGAAGAGCTGCTGGCGCAGCGCCCGGTGGAGCTCGCCGTCGATGAAATCGTTGGTCGTATCGGTGCCGATCTGCTCCGCGGCCTCGACAAAGAACCGCCCGTTGAGGTCGGCCATCACCTCCGCGGGCCACGCGATGGTCTCCTCGTCCAGGAGCCGCGGCGACCAGCCGCCGAAAAAGACCGAGCGCCCGCCCACGCAGTACGCCAGGCCCGGGAACGGCGTCGGCGAGTGCCAGGCCAGCCCCCAGACCTCCGACCGCGGCTTGCCGTCCTGTCCGGCCGCCCGCAGGTCCGCGATCCGCGTGGGCCCGGGGGGGTCCAGCCCCAGGACCGGCAGGTTCTGCACGTGCTCCGGCACCGCCAGCAGCCCGGCCTCCAGGACCAGAATCCGTTTGTTGGGATCGCGATAGAACAGGCTCTGGGCCAGCACGGAGCCGAAGGAGCCGCCCCCGACGACGATGACGTCGAAAGGCCGGGCGTCCGGACGCGCGGCGGTGTCGATGCTCGCCATCGCCTCGTCCCAGGTGTTGCAGACGTAACGCCCCAGGACGTCGCGGCTGAAATGGGTGGTCTCGGTCGAAAGAGCCATGAACGATCTCCTTTCACCCTGATTTTTTGATCACATCGCCACATCTCCATAGAGCGATGATGATCGATTCCTCATCAGTCCCCTACCCTCCGTTCAGGCGTTCTTTGAGCGAAAAATGTTACAGATCAATTGTAGCCCGTCTCATGGCAGGTGTCATCGCCGTCCCCGGCGATCCCCTGGAGGACGCCGGCCAGTTGGAGAAGGTCGGCTTCGTAATGAAGGGGGGCGGCGTGGTGGTGAAGGACGAGATGACGAAGCACTGAGGGGGATCTCGTGTATCATCGATGGGCTCCCTGGAAAACACCGGGGGCGTGTCGCAACCACGCCCCCGGACCCCGAGAGGCCTACTGACTACTTAGCGGTGGCAGAGGCTCCCAGGGGGCACCCTTTCACCTGGCACCCAGAGCCGGCCCTGGCCTTCACCGCTCTGGGGAGAAGCGCCTTCATCCCGAATTCCGCGAGCTTCGGGCTTCGCCTCCCATAGACGAGCCGGGCTCCGGATTCCAGTCGAGCCGCCAGATCGCGGCCGAGCCGGACCAGGGCGTGGAGATCCTGAGTGACCTGGAGAGATTCCGACTGGAGGCTCAGCCTCCGCTCCCGCGCCGCCCTGGTGTCCTTCAGGGCGGCTTCGAGCTGGGCCCGGCAGTGCTCCAGCGCGGGGAGGTCCTCCTGGTTGGCTTCGGCGCCGGCCAGCAGGCGCTCCCACAGGGCGACGACGGCGTCCAGCGACTTCCGGGACGGTTCCTGCCTAGACATGAGTCCCTTCCTTTCCTTGCGTCGATTCGGTCTGGTTGTGAGCCGGGGTCTGCGCGCTACCCACGGTGGGCGGCGGCGTGCCCGTAGCCTGCGACTTCTTCCCCCGGCGCTGTCGCGGCGTCACCCCGAACTGCGCGAGCGCCTTGCTCGCCGTGCCGAGGTGGACGACCGCGAAGGCCCGCAGCTTCCGGGCCGCTTCGCGCCCATCCTCGATCACCTTCGTCAGCTTCTGGGTAACCCCCATTCTCTGGCCTTCCAGGCTCTCCTGCTGAATCTTGAGATCCCTTGCCTGGGCCAGCAGAGCGTCGAGGTCGCCCTTGAGAGGATCGACCCCTGGCAGCATCGGAGCGTTCTGAGCGCTGGCTCCGAGAACGGCCTCCCAGTCCCGGAAGACCTTTGCTTGGGCTGTAATCTTGGGCATCGTTCGTTCCTTTCCTGGTTTCGCCCCCTCAACCCACGTGGTGGGCGAGGGTGAGCACGTTTTCGGTGAGCGGCCCCGGGCCCTGCTCCTCCTGGGGCGAATACAGCGAGATGTGGACTGAGCTGCCGATCAGCTTCAGCATCGCCGGCAGCTCCGACGACGAGGCCAGACCGGAGACGAACGTCATGAAATGCGCCGCCGCCGTCGCCGACGGGAAGGTGCGGATGGAATTCAGCACCGTCCCCGTGGGATCGAGGCTCCAGCCCGGATGCGCCGCGAGCCACTCCTGGACCCGCTCCGGCTTGAGCTCCTGGCGGATCCGCTCCATGGCTCCGGACCACACCTCGTTGATCACCACCTCCACGATTCGAGACACTACGGACCTGGTCGTCATGGACGACTCCTTTCGAACATCCGGCGCCTTCATGACGCCGGAAGACCTTTATTTGGCGTTCCCCGCCAGCTCCGGGGACAACCGGCTCAGCCAGGGCTTCAACACCCGGCTGATTGTCGAGAAAGAGCGGGCAAGCTCCAGGAGCTCCACGGAAGAGATCCCTTCCGCCGGCGCGTCGCCGAGGCCGAGCTCCCAGAAGGGGATTCGCAGCACCTCGCTCAGCAGCGTCACATCCTCCAGGCTGGGAATGTGCACGCCTCTCTCCCATTTGCTCAGCCGGTCCCGCGACATCTCCAGCCGCCTCGCCAGCTCGCTCTGCGACCACTTCCGGCGCCTCCGCGCCTTGACGAGGGCCTTCCCGAACTTCTTTCTCCGTGCTTCCTGCCGCGCTTTCCGCTGTCTCATGGGCTCGCTCATGGCCGCATATGGTCAACCATGAATTCCTATCCGTCAACTTAGATCACTGAACAGCATCAAGAGATTACTTCCTGATTTTCTTGGATGGATTCGACAAATGGAGACGAATTTATTTTTTCAGGCGATCCCACGTCTTCTTCCCAGGGAGAAAAGCCCTATCCTGGCGGAATCGACGGCCACGAAAAGAAGGGGGAGAATGACAGCGTCAAGAGGGGAGATTTACGCCCCTGTTCGCCAGATCCGGGGCACTTTGATTGGAGAATCGCCCCGCGGGCATCCGGGCCATTCCGGCTCCGGGTCCGCTCCACGGGCCGAGGAGGAGCTCGAATGTCTCAACGGAACCGGATCTTCCTGGCCGCCGCCCTGGTGGCGGCTCTCTTCCTGGCAGCCCCGTCCCCCTCGCACGCCGCCGTCCACCCCTGGCAGCTCCCCCTCGCCGGCGCCTGGGAGCGAGCCTGGAGCTGGCTCGCTCAGCTCCTGCCGGGAGGGGCTCCTCAGACGCCGAGGGGGAGACAGGAAAAAGCGGGAGGGGCGATTAACCCCGATGGGGGAACGACCACGGGAACCACACCCACGGGGACCCAGTCGGACGCGGGTCCCGTCATCGATCCAGACGGTGCCAAGTGAACTTGCCCCCGGGTTGATGGAGGCCCTTCCCGGGGATGGTCCCC
>JAICSG010000639.1 GCA_025937035.1 Thermoanaerobaculia bacterium
AGCGCCGGTTCGACTCGGCGGCCGAGGAGTACCCCGCGTACTGGCGCATGGTCCAGGGGCGCTTCCGGTACATGTCCGGATAGAGCCCGCGGGTGTAGGGGTACTGACCGGGATCGCCCAGCGTCTCCTCATAGGGGAGGCCCGCCACGTCCCGCGGCGTGTAGAACCGCCGGACGGGGATCTCGGAGGAGGTCCGCCGCTCGCTCTCTTCGGCGGGCGCGGCGGGGGGAGGGGCGGTCTTCGTCTCGGTGGCCATGGGGGGATTCTATCGAAGAGCACGGGCTCACACGGACCCACACGGACCTCACCGCTGTCCGTGCCCGTCCGTGTAAGTCCGTGTTCGTCCGTGTTCCCCTCCCCCTACCGCCCGGCCCGGCCGCTCTCGCTCACCTTCTGGAACACCAGCGCCTGCTTGCTCGTGGCGTCCACCACCCGGAGCTCGCCCGGGAGCAGCCGGAGCTGCCACTGGCCCACCTCCTGGCTCAGGGCCAGGGTCTTCACGCAGTTGCCCGGGTCCTGGGTGGTGCCGGTCCAGCCTTCGCCGGCAGGGTTGAGATAGATCGCGCAGGCCGCCCGGATCTCGGTGGCCGAGAGCTGGTGGGGGCTCTTGGCGGCCGACTCGGGACCTTCCGGGAATTGGGGAGTGACGGTCAGCAGCACCTGCCGCCCCTGGTTGTCCACGTGGAGGACTCCCTGATGATGAAGGGTCTGGCCCTGGAATCTCCCCGACAGGGTGGCGAGGAGGGTGCCGGAGCGCTCCGTGCCGCCGTTGCTGGTGATCTGGAGCTGAAGGTCGGCATCGTCTCTCTGCAGCCGGTAGGTGCCGGCGAGCATCAGGGTGACGTCGGGGGCGTCCCCGCGAGCGGTCGCGGAGCCCTTATGGTCCTCTCTCTGGGCCGCCGCGGAGCCCTGCCAGCCCAGCCCGGCCACGAGGCCGGCCAGGAGGACGAGAGCGAGTCTGAGCTGTCTGGATGGCTTCATTCTGCACCTCCACCCGCTCAGAGCTGCGAAAAGCGTTCCAGAGAGAGGCTATTATAGAGACCTTGAAATGGGTCCGTTTCCGCTGTCCGTGACCCGGAAAGGGAGAATTACGATGTCTTTGAGATGGAATAGAGCTGGGTTGCTGTCTTGGATGACCGTCCTCCTGCTGGCCGTGGCGCCGGCCGTCGCCGCTTCGGCCAAGGCCGCTCCACCGGCCGGAGGTCCCGTGGACCTCAACACGGCGACCCAGGCGCAGCTCGAGGCGCTACCGGGCGTCGGCCCGGCCACGGCGAAGAAGATCATCGCCGCCCGCCCCTATGCCTCGGTGCAGGACCTCTCCAAGGCGGGCCTCTCCGCCAAGGGGATCCAGAAGCTCACGCCCCTGGTGACCGTGGGCGCGGCGGCTCCCGCGGCCCCGGCCGCCCCCGCCGCTCCGGCGGCCCCCGCGGCGCCGAAGCCGGGCAAGACCAAGGCCACGACTCCGACCCCCTCCGGCCCCGTGGACCTCAACTCGGGGACTCAAGGCCAGCTCGAGTCGCCGCCGGGCGTCGGTCCGGCCACGGCGAAGAAGATCATCGCCGGCCGTCCCTACAAGACGGTGGCCGACCTCTCCCGGGCGGGCGTCTCCGCCAAGGTCATCCAGCAGATCACCCCGCTGGTGACCGTCAGCGGGCCGATGTCCTCGGGCAACTCGGCGCCCGTCGAGCCCCTCAATCCGAACCCGCCCTCCACGTCGAAGACCACGACCAGGACGACCACCACCACGACCCAGACCCCGGCCCAGACGCCGCCGTCCCCGGGCATGGTGTGGGCGAATCCGGACACTAAGATCTTCCACCGGGCGGGGGACCCCTGGTACGGCAAGACCAAGCACGGCAGTTGGATGACCGAGGCCGACGCCCTCAAGGCCGGCTACCGCGAGGCGAAGAAGGGCGGCAAGGCGAAGCCGCAGTAAAGAGCCGCCCCTTCGGGGCGGACCCTCACTCTCCCAACCCTCACTCTCCCAACCCTCTCTCTCCCGGCCTCCCCCCTTCCTGACGGGAGAGAGAGGGCTTAAGAGCCCCTTTGACCGAATTTCTCCCTCTTCTCCCGTCAGGAAGGGGGGAGGCCGGGAGAAGAGGGTTGGGGTGATGAGGGCCCCGCCCCGGAGGGGCGGTCCTCTTCGGCCCGGAATCTGTTACTCTGCCATATCTCCATGAGCCGACAGACGCTGCTTCTCCTGGCCCTCGCGGCCCTTCTCCCCTGCTCCGCCTCGGCCGCCACGGCCGGTTGGCCCACGCTCCAGGATCAATATCAGGCCGGCGGCGTGAAGCCGCGCAGCGCCCTGGAAGCGCTGATCGCCGCCAATCAGGACTTCTCTCTGCTGCGGCCGGAGGAGGCCAAGGACAAGATCCCCGTGCCGCTCTGGCTGCGGGTGATCTGGCGCCGCGCCCACCCCGAATCGAAGTACTCGGCGCACGACCCCACGGGAGGCTATCCGCACGTCCTCAAGGAGGTCTACGAGTGGATGCTCTCCCACCAGAATCTCGTGCCCGGCCCGCCGGACCCGGACGCCTCTCCGGAGCTCGATGCCGAGCTTCCCGCCAAGACCGCCACGATCAGCGGTGAGAAGCGGATCTCGGGGACCCAGAGCTCGGCCCGCAGCGAGTCGGACATCCGCGTCAACTACTGGGATCCGATGAAGATCATCGGCGCCTCGAACAACATCTCGGCGAGCGGCAGCCAGGCCCAGTTCTACTCGACCGACGGCGGCGTGACCTGGGGGCAGACGAGCCTGCCGCTGCAGACGGGGGATGCCTTTCACTCCGATCCGACCGTCGAGTGGACCTCGGACGGTACCGCCTGGTCGACCACGATCGGCATCAACTCCGCCGGCACGATGCTCCACATGCGCGCCTACAAGTCGACCGACAACGGCGCCACCTGGACCTTCGACGCCACCTTCTCCGGCAGCCAGTCGAGCACCGACAAGCAGATCATCTGGGTCGACCACAGCGCGACGTCGCCCTACAAGGACAACCTCTACGTCATCTGGCACAACGATAATCCGGCCTATATCGCCCGCCGCACCGGCCCGGGCGGCTCGTGGCAGGCGCCGGTCCAGGTGAGCGGCGCGGAGTCGGCGGGCACGGCGATCGGCGGCGACGTCAAGACCAACGCCTTCGGCGACGTCTTCGGCTTCTGGCCCACCACCGACAACCAGAAGGTCTTCGTGGTCAAGTCGACCAACGGCGGCGCCTCCTTCGGCACCCCGGTCCGGATCGCCACCACGTTCGACGGCTTCGACATCGGCATCCCGGCGATGAGCAGGCGCCGGGCCCTGATCTACGTCTCGGGCGGCGCCTACCGCACGGCGAGCAAGAACCTGGTTTACGCCTCCTGGACCGACCTGACCGGCGCCACGGGG
>JAICSG010000224.1 GCA_025937035.1 Thermoanaerobaculia bacterium
CGCTGGTGGCCCCGGATCATCCAGCAGGCGGAGCTCGTCAAGCCCGGCGCAGGATTCGAGGTCCCCGCGACGCCTCACGGGAAGCTCACCCTTCTAAGGTAGGGTTCAGCAGAGCCCCGGGGCGACCTCGAAAGCGGCGCTCGCGGTGGCTCCCCCGAGCCCCAACCGCTTTGCCAGCTCCGCCTTCAGCTCCGCGATTCCCTCGCCCGTCGCCGCCGAGACCCAGAGGTCACCATTGCGCGTCTCCTCGGCCGGGACGAGGTCGCTCTTGTTGAAGACCCGGATCACCCGCTCGCGATCGACCCCCAGGTCGTCCATCACCGCCTCGGCCACCTCCGCCTGCTCCTGCCAGCGGGGGTGGCTGCGGTCGACCACGTGGAGCACGAGGTCGGCCGCGGTGATCTCCCCCAGCGTGCTGCGGAACGAGGAGACCAGGTGGTGCGGCAGCTTGCGGATGAAGCCGACCGTGTCCGCGAAAACCGCCGAGCGGGAGCCGTCAACCTGCCCCCGCCGGAGCTTGGCGTCGAGGGTGGCGAAGAGGCGGTTCTCGGCCAGCGTCCCGGCGGAGGTCAGCCGGTTGAACAGGGTCGACTTGCCGGCGTTCGTGTAGCCGGTCAGCGCCACCGAGGGGACGCCGTCCCGCCCGCGCCGCTGGACGCCGCGGGTGCGCTCGATCTTCTCCAGATCCTCCTCCAGCCGGCGGATGCGGCTGCGCAGAACCCGGCGGTCCTGCTCGAGCTGCTTCTCACCCTCGCCGCCGCGCTGGCCGAAGCCGCCCCCCTGGCGCGAGAGGTGGCTCCACTGCCGGGTCAGGCGGGGGAGCATGTACTTGAGCCGGGCGAGCTCCACCTGGGTGCGCGCCTCGCGGCTCTGCGCCCGGAGATCGAAGATGTCCAGGATCAGGGCGCTGCGGTCCATCACCGAGAGCTTGGTCGCCTCCTCGAGGTTCTTGACCTGGCTCCCCGAGAGGTCGTCGTCGAACAGCAGCAGGTCGGCCCCCAGCTCGCGGGCGGCCTCGCCGATCTCCTCGGCCTTGCCACCGCCGATGAAGGTCGCCGGGTCCGGCGCCTTGCGCGATTGGACAGCCCGCCCCACCACCACGGCTCCCGCGGTGTCGGCGAGCTGCGCCAGCTCGTCCAGGTGCTCCTCGACGACGTAGCCCGGCTGGCCCGGCAGGACGAGGCCTACCAGGAACGCCCGCCGGGAGCGTGCGAAACGGCTTTCTTCAAGGTTGTGCAAATCTTTTCCAGTCTGTGGGGTATTCTAGGGAAAATCGGGATTTGGGGTCAAAGCCGATCCTGCAAGATTCAACGCTGGAGCCAGCTTATGAATTCCTCTGATGAAGCCGACGCCCCCGCGAGCGCTCCCCCTCCGGCTGACGCGGCGCCCGCTCCCCAGGCCGCCGGAGCCCGCCTCGGCCTGCCCGCCAAGCTGGGCCTCGCGGCCCTGGCGGTCTGCGCTCTCGCGGCCCTCTTCTGGCCCAAGGGGCAGAGCGCCTTCCAGGAGCCGGGCGGCTTCCTCTACGACTCGGCCGGCCGGGCCGCCACCATCGGCTCCCGCCTCGCCCCGGTCACGCTGGTCCACTTCTGGGCCACCTGGTGCCCGCCCTGCATCCAGGAGACGCCGAAGCTCCAGCGGCTGATCCACGACTTCTCCAGCAATCCGCAGTTCGCGGTGGTGATGGTGGCGGTCGCCGACTCCTCCGACCGGGTCCGCACCTTCCTCGGGCCGGGCTCCGAGATGGTGCTGTTCGATCCCGCCTGGAAGGTGGCGAACCGCTACGGCACAGACAAGCTCCCCGAGACCTATCTGGTGGTCCGGGGGCAGGTCGTGCGCAAGTGGGTGGGGATGACCGACTGGGACGATGCCTCCCTGCGGGCGGATCTTGCCAAGCGCCTCCAGGAGGGGGGCTCCAGCAAGACCGCCGCGCTCCAGCCCTAGAAGTGGAAGGCGACTCCCAGGTGGCCGGTGACGAAGAACTGCTCCTCGTGGAAGTCCACGTAGTGGCCCGCGATCTCGGCCTGGACCCCCAGCCAGCGGCGGATCGGCAGCTCGCCGGTGAACCCCGCGGAGACGCCCCAGGTCTCCTCCCGGGAATCGCGGCCTGAGGCCCGCGTGCCGCTCAGCCGGTAGGCGCCCAGGGCGACGAAGGCCCCGGACTCGTAGTACTCCTCGCTGTAGCGGTACTCGCCGCCCAGGGTGACGTACTCCATGTCGGCGTTGCTCAGCGAGCCGAAGAGCTTGTCCTTGTCGAGGTTGAGCCGGCCGGTGCGCAGCACCAGGTGGGTGTGCGGCTCGGTGACCAGGCCGAGGTTGAGCTGGTACCCGGTGTTGGTGAGGCTCCCCCCCGGATCGGCGTCGAGCGAGCCGCCGATGCTGCCGAAGACGCCCACGGTGTAGGTGTAGAGCTCCTGCGCGCCGGCGGCGGCGGGGAGCAGGAGCAGCGAGACGGCCAGCAGGAGCCTGCCGAGCAGGCGGTGATTCCCGATCAAATTCCTCTCCTTCGCGGCGTATCCGCTCGATTCCGGCGCCCAGCCCTCCCGGCGGCGCCCGGTTCCTGAGAGTATATCGGCGCTGGCTGCGAGCGCCGCTTCCCATGCCTGATCCTTTTTACGAATCCGGCCTTCCCCGCGTCCTGTCCCGACCGGAGCGCCTGCTCGACCGGCTGGTGCACGCTCTGCTGCCGGCCCCCTGCCTCGGCTGCGGCCGGCCGCTCCCCGCGGCGGGAGCCCCGCTCAACCTCTGCGCCGTCTGCCGGGCGGCCCTCGTCCCCAATCCCCGGCAGGCCTGCGCGGTCTGCCTCCGGCCGCTCGCCGCCCACGCCCTCCCGGAAGGCTACCGGTGTGGCGCCTGCCAGCAGAGCCCGCCCGCCTTCGACCGGCTGATCGCCCTCTGGAGCTACCAGCCGCCGCTCGACGCCGTGGTGCGCGGGCTCAAGTTCGGACGCCTGGACTACCTCGGGAGGCACCTGGCGGAGGCCCTCGCGGCCGGGCTCGGCCCCCGGCTCGCGAAGCACGACCGGGTCGTCCCCGTGCCGCTCCACTGGCGGCGGCGCCTGGCCCGCGGCTACAACCAGGCGGAGAGGATCGCCCGCCCCCTGGCCGGACGCCTCGGCCTCCCCTGCGTCCAGGCCCTGGCGCGCCGCCGGGGCACCCCGCCCCAGAGCCTGCTCGGCCGGGAGGAGCGCCTGGTCAACCTCCGCAAAGCGTTTCGCGTCCCCCGGCCCGAGGGCGTCCGCGGCCTCCACGTCCTCTTGGTCGACGACGTGGCGACCACCGGCGCCACCCTGGATGCCGCCGCGACGGCCCTCAAGAAGGCCGGAGCGGTGGCCGTCACCGCCCTGGTGGCGGGACGGACGCCGCTCGAGCCGGTCCTGGGCGACCGTGGCGAAGATCCTACGGAGTGAAACGACGGCCGGAGATGCTCTGCGAGCCGTCCTGCCAGACCACAACGAAATTGCCCGTCGAGCCGATCATGGCGACGTCGGGGTTGCTGGGGACCAGCACGTTGTCGCTGCCGGCGAGCACCTCGAACTCCGGGCTGAGCGCGCCGCCCGTGCCGTTGAAGCGGCGGCCCAGGATGCTCACCTTTGCGTTCCCGAGGTACGCCTGCCAGACGACCACGAAATTCCCCTTGGCGTCATGGGCGATCGAGGGGTTCCGCTCCAGGTTCGCCGTCGTCGTGTTGACCCGGAAGGCGGCCCCAACGGGGCGGCCCAGACGGCTGAAGCGCTGCGCCAGGATGTCGGTCTGCTCCACCGCCGGAGGCTGGTCGCTGTGCCAGACCACCACGAAGGTGCTGCCGCTGCCGCAGGAGACCGCCGGATGGGCCGAGCCGGCCTTGGGAGCGGCGACCACCGTCTCGGCCGTGCCCATGGGGACGCCCGCGGGCGTGAGCTGGCGCAGCGAGACCCCCTTATGGTTGGCCTCGAACAGGGGGAAGCCGTCCACGCTCGTCCAGACCACCACCGGCTTCCCCGAGGTATCCACGCAGACGTCCGGACGGTCGCCGTTGACCAGCCCGGTGCTGATCTTGACCTGATTCCCCACCGGCGTGCCGGTCGGGCCCAGCTTGCGCGCCAGCACCTGGGGCGTGGTTCCGGGGAAGCCGTTGCCCTCAGGCAGGATATTCATCCAGGCGACGATGAAGCCGTCCTTGGTGGCCGCCACGGCGGGGTTGAAGTCGGCGGGGGTGGTCGGCGTTCCGGTCTGGTCCTGGTTGACCTTGAAGGGGGCCCCGAGCGCCGCGCCGGTCGCCCCGTACCGCCGGCCCTTGATCTCGCTGTTGCCGTTGACGACCTCCGACCAGACCACGATGAAATTCCCCTGCGCGTCGCGGGCCACCGCCGGGTCGTACTGATCCTGCACCAGATCCTTGTTGGCCAGGAAGTCCGAGCCTCTGGGGTTGCCGGTGCTGGTGAAGAACCGGCCGCTCACTCCGTTGATGTCGGTGGGGCCGCCCTTCCAGACGGCCAGGAAGGCGCCGGACGCCGAGCCGGCCACCGCCGGGGCCTGCTGGGTGCAGGTCGAGCAAGAGCTGACGTGGAACGGCGCTCCCTGGGCCGTTGGACCGGCCCAGGCCGAGGCGGAGAGGCCGAGGGCGAGCACACCTCCCCAGAAGGCAACTGCTTTCTGCATTGACGCTTCCTTTCTATACCCAGTCTGCGATACGTCTGCATGGTACTACGGAGCAGCCGGTCAAAACGTTTAGGGGAGGCGGTTTCCGGGCGCGGTCCCGCCGTGTCCAAGGGGATAGAGGAGACCGCCATGAGAGACCCCCGCCTCTACCAGATCCTCGTCCTCGCGTCGCTCCTGGTTTACGGCGTGACCCGCCTGGACCTGGAGATCCCCGCCGGCCGCGCCCTCCTCCTTCTGGGGGTGGCCCAGCTCACCCAGTACGCCTGTACCCGTCTGTGGCGGCTGCCGGCCTTCGATCCGCGGAGCGCCCTGATCTCCGGGCTCTCCCTCTGCCTGCTCCTGCGCACCAATTCCTGGGCCCTGGCGGCGCTCGCCGCCGCCGTCACCATCGCCGGCAAATTCGCCCTCCGGGTCCGCGGCAAGCACATCTTCAACCCCACCAATTTCGGCATCGTGGCGGTGATGCTCGCCACCGGCGGTGTCTGGGTCTCCCCGGGCCAGTGGGGGAGCGCGGCGTTCTTCGCCTTCCTGCTCGCCTGTCTGGGCGGGCTGGTGGTCAACCGGGCGGCGCGCAGCGACGTCACCTATGCCTTCCTGGTCTTCTACCTGGCGATCCTCTTCGGGCGCGCCCTCTGGCTGGGCCAGCCCATGGCCATCCCCCTCCATCAGGTCGAGAGCGGCGCCTTCCTGATCTTCACCTTCTTCATGATCTCCGACCCCCGCACCACCCCCGACTCGCGGGCCGGCCGCGTCCTCTTCGCCCTGCTGGTGGCCCTCGGCGCGGGGTACGTCCACTTCGTGCTCTACAGGCCCAACGGCCTCCTGCTGTCGCTCTTCTTCCTGGCCCCGGCGGTGCCGCTGACCGACCGCCTGCTGCCCGGCTCCCGCTATCTCTGGCGCCGGGCCGGTGCTCCGGTCTCCACTCCCTCTCTCCGCGAAGAAAGGAGATTCGCATGAGACGCTTCCTGACCGCCGCTCTCACGGCCGCCGTGCTCGTGGCGGCCGCCCGGACCGCCCTCGGCTTCTGCGGCTTCTATGTGGCCAAGGCGGACACCCGGCTGTTCAACCAGGCCTCGCAGGTCGTCCTGGCGCGCGACGGCGACCGCACCGTCCTCACCATGACCAACGACTTCAAGGGGGATCCGAAGGAATTCGCCATCGTGATCCCCGTACCCACCTTCCTGCAGCGGGAGCAGATCCACGTCGCCGAGAAGGCCCTGCTCGACCACCTGGACGCCTACTCGGCGCCCCGTCTGGTCGAGTATTTCGACGAGGATCCCTGCCGTCCTATCCCTCTGCCGATGATGGCGCCCCCCCCGGCGGGAGCCGACCTGAGCGCCCTGGGCTACGCCGGCGGTGCCCGCGCCAAGAGCCTGGGCGTGAAGATCGAGGCGCAATACACGGTCGGCGAGTACGACATCCTGATCCTCTCCGCCAAGGAGAGCCAGGGGCTGGAGACCTGGCTGATCGAGAACGGCTACCGCATCCCGCCGGGGGCCTCGCGGGTGCTCGGCAGCTACCTCAAGCAGGGGATGCGCTTCTTCGTCGCCAAGGTGAATCTGGAGCAGCAGTCCAAGCTCGGCTTCACCTACCTGCGGCCCATCCAGGTCGCCTACGAGAGCCCCAAATTCATGCTCCCCATCCGCCTCGGGATGGTCAACGCCGCCGGCCCTCAGGAGCTGTTCATCTATGCCCTCACCCGCAAGGGGCGGGTCGAGACCACCAACTACCGCATCGTCCGCCTCCCCTCGGACGCCGAGGTCCCCCTGTTCGTGAAGAACGACTTCGGTCCCTTCTACAAAGCGATGTTCAGCCAGCAGGTCAGAAAGCAGGAGATGCGGACGCTCTTCCTCGAATATGCCTGGGACATGGCCTGGTGCGACCCCTGCTCGGCCGATCCCCTCTCCGCCGACGAGCTGCGGCAACTCGGGGCCTTCTGGAGCGGAAGGACCGATCCCTATTCAGGGGCCCAGAACGTCTTCCTCACCCGCCTCCATCTGCGCTACGACGCCGCCCACTTCCCCGAGGATCTGGTCTTCCAGGAGACCGCCGACCGCGAGAATTTCCAGGGAC
>JAICSG010000981.1 GCA_025937035.1 Thermoanaerobaculia bacterium
GGGTCAGAGTCAGCCGGAGGGCCTCCAGCAAGCCGAGACCTCCCGCCGGGGTCTGCTGGGCGAAGGAGGCCGGCATCGCCACCCCGACCGTGCTCACCATGAGGAGAACGCCGAATCGACGGACGCCAAAACGGCTGGACGAGGACACGAGCATAGCTCAGTAAACCAAAACGACTACCCGACTTCTCTTTGCGGGACGTGCTCGCGTACGCTACCAACATGCCCGACGACTTGCAAGCCGAAGCCCTCGCCGGCCTGGGCGCCTCGCCCGCCGAGACGGACGAGCTCCTGGCCT
Organism: Thermoanaerobaculia bacterium; assembly: GCA_025937035.1. Lineage (GTDB taxonomy): Bacteria > Acidobacteriota > Thermoanaerobaculia > Multivoradales > UBA5704 > DATARR01. The sequence goes on from JAICSG010000981.1 coordinate 296, forward strand.
ACAACGAGAACGCCTTCGCTCTCGACTCTCTCTCTTCAGAGGTGTGCTTCCCCCTGCCGGACGAGCCGTTCGTCCCTTTCTGGGAGTCCGTGGCGGCGGAGGCCCGCGCGCGCGGTGCCTTCACCGTGCTGCGGGAGCATCTCCCCCAGCTCCGGTTCCCGGTCCGGCCGGGGATCAGCGAGACGGAGGGGTACCGGGCGGCGACCCGGCGGGGGGTGCCGCCGGAGGAGATCCCGGAGGCCACGGGGCTCGGGATCGAGCGCCCGGAGGCGATCGAGCTGGTGATCCATGAGAGCCCCGCCGGCCGCATCCCCCTGCTGATCGCCCGCCGCCGGGAGGAATTCGTCGCCCTCCTCCAGGCGCTCACGAGACGGAACGAGCCGGAGCCGGTCCCCCCCGCCCAGGGAGCCTTGATGGTCTCGGGCTACAACAACTGGAGCCGCATCCGGGAGCTGCGCCGCCGCTGGGAAGCGCTGCCCCCACCGGAACGCGAGACGGCCACCTGGAACGAGGAATTCCAGCGCATCCAGGGCCGGCGCGAGCTGTACCAGGACCGCTTCATCCTCCTCTCCGACGGCCCCTACAGCGCCGTGCCCGCGGCCGACCTGGGGCTGCCGGAGGCGGAGTGGCGCGCGATCTCCCTCGCCCTCCGCCGCGACCACGAGTGTACCCATTACCTCACCCGCCGCCTCTTCGGCTCCATGCGCAACAACCTGCTCGACGAGCTGATCGCCGACTACACGGGGATGGTGGGGGCGGCCGGCCGCTTCCGGGCCTCCTGGTTCCTGCGCTTCGTGGGTCTGGAGGATTTCCCCCGCTACCGGCCCGGGGGGCGCCTCGACCTCTACCGGGGGAAGCCGCCGCTCTCGGACGGCGCCTTCCGGGTCTTGCAGGCTCTGGTGAAGCGGGCGGCGGAGGCTCTGGAGCGGTTCGACGCCGGGCTCCCTCCCGGCCCCCGGGGCCCCGAGGAGACGGCGCTGCTCATCGCGGCCCTCGCCTCGCTGCGGCTGGAGGATCTGGCGGCCGGCGACGCGGTGGAGCGCCTGGGCCGGACGCTCTCGGAGCTCCGGGGCCGGCTCCGCCCCGCGGAGCGCTGATGGTGGACCGCGAGCCCGCCCTGCGGGCCGTCCTGCTGGGGGCGAGCAACCTGAAAATCTCCTTGCCCCTGGTGCTCGACCTCGTCCGGCGCCGGGCCGGCGGCCCCGTCGAGGCGCTCGCCGCCTGCGGCCACGGCCGCTCCTGGGGCGCCTGGAGCAGCTTCCTCTATGTGCGCCATCTGCCGGGGATCACCCAGTGCGGTCTCTGGGAGGAGCTCAGAGGGCGGCCTCCCCTCCCCACGCTGGCTCTGCTCACCGACGTCGGCAACGATCTGGTCTACGGAGCCCCGGTGGAGAGGATCGCCGGCTGGGTGGAAGCCTGCCTCGACCGGCTGGGCCCGGGGACCGAGATCGTGATGCCCCTCCTCCCTCTGGCCCGTCTGGAGCGGCTCTCCGGCCTCCAGGTCCGCCTCGCGGCCTCCGTGCTCTTCCCCGGCCGTCCGGCCCCCTGGCCGGCGCTCCTCGACCGGGCGCGGGAGCTCGACGAGCGGCTGCGCCGGATCGGCGGGGAGCGGGGGGCGCGCCTGGTCGAGCCCGCGGCGGGCTGGTACGGGCTCGACCCCATCCACCTCCGGCGGCGCGCCCGCCGGGAGGTGTGGGCCCACGTCCTCCCCACCCTCTCCGGACCGGTCCCGCCGGCCGGCCGACGGCTGCCGTTGCTGGGCGCGGCGGAGAGCCGCCTCTTCGGCGCCACCCTGCGCCGGACGCAGCCCGCGCTCCGGTTGCCGGATGGCTCGGCGGTGTCCCTTTTTTAAGCTTCCCCTGAAGCGCCAAC
>JAICSG010001016.1 GCA_025937035.1 Thermoanaerobaculia bacterium
CGATCTGGTGCTGGCGATCGGCAACCCGTTCGGCGTCGGCCAGACGGTGACCAACGGCATCATCTCGGCGCTGAACCGCACCGCCGATCCCTCCGGCGACGCGGCCTCGAGCTACATCCAGACCGACGCCGCCATCAATCCGGGCAACTCCGGGGGCCCGCTCGTCGACCTGAATGGCGACATCATCGGCATCAACAGCTTCATCCTCTCCCGCTCGGGCCAGTCCTCGGGCGTCGGCTTCGCCATTCCCGCGGCGCTGGTGAAGCGGGTGGTGGAGACCGCGATGGGCGGTGGCCATTCGCTGGTCCGCGCCTGGCTCGGGGCCCGGACGCAGTCGGTGACCGTGGAGATCGCCAGGAGCCTCGGCCTCACGACGCCCCAGGGCGCTCTGGTGGCCGACGTATGGCCGGGCGGCCCGGCGGCCCGTGCCGGGCTGAAGACCGGCGACGTGATCGTCTCGGTGGACGACAAGCCCGTGGCCGACGCTTCGAGCGTGAGCTACGCCGTCTCCACGCACCGGATCGGCGACGACGTGAAGCTCGGGGTCCGGCGCGGCGGGAAGCCGCAGCAGCTCACCCTGCGCGCCGAAGCCCCGCCGGCCACCCCCGCGCGCGACGAGCGCCTGATCTCCGGCCGCAACCCCCTGCAGGGCGCGACGGTGGAGAACTTCTCTCCGGCCGTGGCCGACGAATTCGGCCTCGATCCCTTCGACAAGCCCGGCGTGCTGATTTCCAAGGGCGGCCAGGGGTTGGCGGCGCAGGCCGGCCTGAAGCAGGGCGACATCATCCGCGCGGTCAACGGCCGCCGCATCGCCTCCGTGCAGGAGCTGGTCGCCGCCCTCGCCAGCGGCGGTGGCGTCTGGCAGATCACCGTCGAGCGCGATGGCCAGGAGGTCACCGGCACCTTCGAGGTGTGAGGCTTTTCCCTCCCATTGATGGGGAGGGAGGCCGAAGGCCGGGTGGGGGAGTCAGGATCGAGCTCCGAGTCAGCGTCTGACCCTCGCCTCCCCGCCCTGTCCGCTGCGCGGACGTCCCTCCCCATGACGGGGAGGGAAGTGCTAATCCCATTCCATGGCCGACCTCTTCGAAGCTGCAGGCCTGACCCCGCACGCCCCGGCGCCGTTGGCCGACCGGCTGCGGCCGCAGCGCCTCGACGAGGTGGTGGGCCAGGATCACCTGCTGGGCGAGGGCGGCCCGATCCGGCGGATGGCGGAGGCCAGGCGGCTTTCCTCCATGATCCTGTGGGGCCCGCCGGGCACCGGCAAGACCACCATCGCCCGCCTGCTCGCCCGGGAAGCGGGCTACGAGTTCCAGCAGCTGTCGGCGGTGTTCTCCGGCGTCGCCGACCTCAAGAAGGCCTTCGAGCAGGCCCGCTTGCGCCGCGCCGCGGGACAGTCCACGCTGCTTTTCGTCGACGAGATCCACCGCTTCAACCGCGCCCAGCAGGACGGCTTCCTGCCCTTCGTCGAGCAGGGGGTCGTCACCCTGGTCGGCGCCACCACCGAGAACCCGTCCTTCGAGCTCAACGGGGCGCTGCTCTCCCGCTGCCAGGTGTTCGTTCTGAAGCGCCTGGACGATGCGGCCCAGGAGCAGCTGCTGGCCAAGGCCGAGGCGTTCGAAGGCCGGCCGCTGCCGTTGGAGCCCGAGGCGCGCTCCGCCCTGATCGCGCTCGCCGACGGGGACGGCCGCTATCTGCTGAGCCTCGCCGAGACCCTGTTCAACATCGGTTTCGCCAAACCGCTCTCCACAAAGGCGTTGGGCCAGGTGCTGCAGAAGCGCTCGCCCGCATACGACAAGGACCGCGAGGAGCACTACAACCTCATCTCCGCCCTGCATAAATCGATCCGCGGCTCCGACCCCGACGCGGCGCTCTATTGGCTGGCGCGCATGCTGGCGGGCGGCGAGGATCCGCTGTTCATCGCAAGGCGCCTAGTGCGCATGGCGGTGGAGGATATCGGGGAGGCCGACCCTCTGTCCCTGCTGCTGGCCACGGCGGCGAGGGACACCTACGACTTCCTGGGCTCGCCAGAGGGCGAACTCGCCCTGGCCCA
>JAICSG010000372.1 GCA_025937035.1 Thermoanaerobaculia bacterium
GCGGTCCCACCCCCGGCCCCCCCCCCCCCCCGCGCCGCCGCCCGCGGGCGCTCCGGGGGGCCTCTCCCGCGGGGCCCTCCCCCCCCCCCCGCGGGGGGGGGGCCACCCCCCCCCGCCCCTACGACAAATCGATCCGCGGGCCGCAGGCCTACCTACAGCACCACCGTGGCCGGCGTCTCGTCCGACACGAAATTCCAGTCCGCCGTCTTCTCGCGCTCGGCCCCCTCCGTCGTCAGGGTAGGGGGCACCACGGCCACGTTGCAGCGGGCCCGCTGGAGCACCTCGGCGGCGATGCTGCCGATCATCATGCGCTCGAAGCCGCTGCGGCCGTGGGTGCCGAGGACGACGATGTCGGCCCGCCGGTCCTCGATCTCCCGCAGGATCTCCTCGCGCGGATAACCGATCAGCACCTGGTGCGAGGTGTGGTCCGCCGGGGCGTTCAGCTTCGTGAAGCGGTCGAGCTCCTCGCCCGCGAAGCGCTCGACCTGCCCGGGGGTGAACTGCAGCGATCCCTCCACCTCCAGCGGGTTGAGCACGAACAGGGTCTCGATGTCCGTCAGCTTGCCGCCGGTCTCCCGCAGGAAGGCGGTGGCGAAGCGGAGCGCGCCGGCCGAGACCGGCGAGAGGTCCACCGGGACCAGCGCCCGGGTCGGCGGGAAGGTCGCGCCGGAACGGACGACGAACACCGGGCAGGGCGCCTTGCGGACGACCCGGTCGGCCGTGGAGCCGAGGAAGGCGCGCTGGAGGGCGTTCCCTTCCGAGGCCCCCACCACGATGAGGTCGGCGTCGACCTTCTGGGCCAGATCCACGATCGCGTGGTGCGGCGTGTCGAGCGAGAGGCAGGCCTGATCGGGGCCGAAGCCCGGCAGCTCGGCGAGGCCGGTCTCGCGCGCCTGGCGGTCCAGACGCTCGCGCAGGATCTCCGCCTGCTCCTCGATCCAGGCGTTGTCGAAGGCTCCGAGCTCCGACGGGAAGGCCTGCAGGTTGTAGGCGTACACCAGCCAGGGCACCGCGCCCGTGGCACGGGCGATGGCGGCGCCGGTCCGCACGATCCAATCGCTCTCGGCGGTCAGGGTCGTGCCGATGACAAGGGTCTTCAGGTTTTTGGACATGGGTCTTACCTCCGCGAGCCCAGAGTGGCAGAGGGCCCGCGCGAAGGCACCACCCGGCCGGGTGGGCCGATGGATTCCCGAGAGGTGGTGTCCGGGACCGGGGCCGGGATAGACTGAAAAGTACTTTCAAGGAGGGAAAGATGAACAGAAAAAAGCTCATCGTTCCGTTCGTGCTGGTGGGTCTGAGCCTCGGCTTGGCGGCGCTGTCGCAGGAGGAGAAGCGGGGCTCGGGCGATCCGGAGGCGGATCGCATCGCTCGGGGCTTCCAGATCTCGCCGGTCAAGGTGACCCTGCGCAACCGCGACCGCAACCTGGTGGGCCTGGGCAGCTATCTCGTCAACGCCGTGGGCGGCTGCAACGACTGCCACACCAACCCGTCCTACGCTCCCGGGCACGATCCGTTCATGGGCCAGCCCAAGCAGGTCAATTCCGCCCACTACCTCGCGGGCGGCCAGCAGTTCGGCCCCTTCACCTCGGCCAACATCACGCCGGACGAGCACGGCCTCCCCGCCGGCCTGACCCTGGCCCAGTTCAAGAACGTGATCCGCACCGGCCACGACCCCGACCCCGCCGAGGGCGGCCGTCTCCTCCAGGTGATGCCCTGGCCTACTTACCAGAACATGACCGACAACGACCTGCGGGCGATTTACGAATACCTGCGGTCGATTCCGCATGCGGAGCCTGGGCCGTAGGAGGGCACCAGTCTTTGGATGGGAGGGGGAGCCGCCCTGGAAGGGCGGAATTTGAATAGCCTGGGGTTTCAACCCCAGGCAGCAGGAGGTGTCCCCGTGAAAGAAACAGAGCCGATCTCAGGCGTTGAGCTTCCCTCCCCGGGAGGCCTTTTCGAGGCGCTGGCCGAGAAGCTCGGGGCCTCCGCGCAGGCCGCCCACGTCTTCGGCGAGCCGGTCGAGCGCGACGGCGTGACGGTGATCCCGGTCGCCACGGCGCGGTGGGGTCTCGGCGGGGGCGGCGGCAAGCGGGGGCTCGCCTCGCGCCACGAGGGTATGGGCGGCGGGGGCGGAGCGGTCGTCCAGCCGGCGGGCTACATCGAGATCAAGGGGAGAGAGACCCGCTACCGGCCGATCCTCGATCCCAAGCTGGTGATCGGCGCGGCTCTCGCCGGCGGGTTCCTGCTGCTCGGCCTGATCAAGCGGCTGCGGGGATAGCCGGCTCCGCGATATCCTCGGCTCTCCCATGATCTCCGAGCCGATTCAAGCTCAGGCGCCCGAGCCCGCCGCCGTCCAGGAGATCGTCCAGGGGCTCTCCCGGGAGCTGCAACCGCAGCGCCGGGGCCACGCCGTCTCCCTCGACTCCTCCCTGGAGCGCGACCTCGGGTTCGACAGCCTCGGCCGGGTGGAGCTGCTCGCCCGCCTGGAGAAGGCCTTCGGCGTGCGCCTCCCCGAGGGATTGCTGGGTACGGCCGAGACGCCGCGGGACCTCCTCCAGGCGCTCGCCGCCGCCCACCCCGACGCCGCGCCGGGCGAGGGATTCGGAACTATCGAGCCCCTGGGCGGCGGCGAGGCGGCGCCGGACCGCACCCGGACCCTCCTGGAGGTGCTCGACTGGCACGCCCGGCGCCATCCGGACCGGCGGCACATTCTGTTCTATCCGGGCAATCTTCCTGGCGATAATGAGCCCGAGGAGCTGACCTACGGCGAGCTGTCGCGGCGGGCCCGCGGAGTGGCGGCCGGGCTGGTCCGCCTCGGCGTTCCGCCGGGCAAGGCGGTGGGAATCATGCTCCCCACGGGGCTCGACTACTTCGCCGCCTTCTTCGGCGCGCAGCTCGCGGGCGGCGTCCCGGTCCCCCTCTATCCGCCGGCCCGCAAGAGCCAGATCGAGGACCACCTCCGCCGCCAGGCCGGCATTCTGCGCACCGCCGAGGCCGAGGTGCTGATCACCTTCCCCGAGGTCCTGACCCTGGCCCGCCTGCTGGGCGCGCAGCTCCCCGGGCTGCGGGTGGTGACGGTCGAGGCGCTCGCCGCCGGGCCGGCCCCGCTGTCCCTGCCGCCGGTGCGCGGCGAGGACGTGGCCTTCCTCCAGTTCACCTCCGGCAGCACGGGCAATCCCAAAGGGGTGGTGCTCACCCACGCCAACCTCCTGGCCAACCTGCGGGCCATCGGCAAGGGGGCGGACCTCCGGCCGGACGACGTGGTGGTGAGCTGGCTGCCGCTCTACCACGACATGGGGCTGATCGGCTGCTGGATGGGGGCGCTCTATTTCGGCATCCCGCTCGTCCTGATGTCGCCGCTCTCCTTTCTGGGCCGCCCCTCGCGCTGGCTGTGGGCGATCCACCGCCACCGGGCGACCCTCTCGGCCGCGCCCAACTTCGCCTACGAGCTGTGCGTGAGCAAGATCCCGGACGAGGAGCTCGCCGGGCTCGACCTCTCCACCTGGCGCATGGCGCTCAACGGCGCCGAGCCGGTGAGCCCGGAGGCACTGCGCCGCTTCATCGACCGCTTCGGCCCCTACGGCTTCCAGGCCGGCGCCCTGTCCCCCGTCTACGGCCTGGCGGAGAATTCGCTCGCCGTGGCCTTCCCGCCGCTCGGCCGGCCGCCGTTGATCGACGCCGTTCAGCGCGACCCCTTCCAGCGCTCGGGGCACGCCGAGCCCGCCGCCCCGGACGATCCGCACGCCCTGCGTTTCGTCTCCTGCGGCATGCCCCTGCCGGACCACGAGGTCCGCATCGTGGACGAGGCCGGGCGCGAGGTGGGGGAGCGGCAGGAGGGGCGGCTGGAATTCAAGGGGCCTTCCGCCACCAGCGGCTACTTCCGCAACCCGGAGGCCACGGCGAAGCTGGTCCACGGCGAGTGGCGGGACTCGGGGGACCGCGCCTACGTCGCGGCGGGCGAGATCTACATCACCGGCCGGGTCAAGGACATCATCATTCGCGCCGGCCGCAACCTCTATCCGCAGGAGCTGGAGGAGGTGGTGGGGGAGATTCCGGGCATCCGCAAGGGGTGCGTGGCGGTGTTCGGCAGCCCCGATCCCGCCACCGGCACCGAGCGCCTGGTGGTGATGGCCGAGACCCGGGAGCGCGGCGAGGCGGAGCTGGAGAAGATCCGCCAGGCCGTGCAGAGCGCCACGGTGGACCTGCTGGGCACGCCGGCCGAGGTGGTGGCCCTGGTGCCGCCGCACGCGGTGCCCAAGACCTCCAGCGGCAAGGTCCGCCGCTCCTCGGCGCGCGAGGTCTTCGAGTCCGGCCGGATCGGTCGCGGCGGCGCGGCCCTGGGACTGCAGCTCGTCCATCTGGCCCTCACCGGGCTCCGCTCCCAGGCGGGACGCCGCCTGCGCTCGGCTGGCGATCTCCTCTACTCGGCCTGGGGCTACGGCTCCGTGGCCCTGCTCGCGATCCCCATCTGGCTCGCCGTGGTGCTGGCGCCGGGCCTCCCGCTCCGCCGGCGGGTGGCCCGGGCTTGTGCCCGCATCCTCTTCGCCTGGATCGGCATACCCCTCCGTCTGGAAGGGGGCGAAAACCTGCGAGGCGAAGGCCCGAGGATCGTGGCGCCCAACCATCAGAGCTATCTGGACGGCCTCGTGCTCACGGCCCTGCTGCCGCCGGATTTCGCCTATGTGGTGAAGCGCGAGCTGGAGAAGAGCGCCTTCGCCCGCGTCTTCCTGCGGCGGCTGGGGACCCTCTTCGTGGAGCGCTTCGACGTCGCGCAGAGCGCCGGCGAGACGCGCAAGGTCCTGGAGGCGATCCAGGCCGGGCAGTCGCTCGTCATCTTCCCCGAGGGCACCTTCCAGCGCTACCCCGGCCTCCTCCCCTTCCGCATGGGCACCTTCGCGGTGGCCGTCGACGCCAACGTGCCGATCGTGCCCGTGGCCCTCCAGGGCACCCGCTCGCTTCTGCGGGGAGACGACCGCCTCCTCCGCCACGGCCGGGTGAAGGTGAGCGCGGCTCCGGCGGTGCGGCCTGAGGGGAGCGGCTGGCAC
>JAICSG010000278.1 GCA_025937035.1 Thermoanaerobaculia bacterium
ATGCGCTCGTTGGCCTCCTCCGGCCTCACCCCCACGCCCTCCATGCCGCCCGCCGCGCCCAGGCGCTCGGTGCTGATGCGGCCGAGCATCTCCGAGGCCGGCTCGAAGCTCCCGCCATCACCGCCCTCCCGGGCGAGCTCCGCCTCGGTGGGCACCAGCTCGCCGCGGAAGGCCAGGGCGAGCACGGTCCGCCGCGTCCGCTCAGTCCTTGCCTCCGCCGCCGCCACGTGCCGCTCAACGTTGTCGGCGAAGGCGAAGAGCTCGTCGATCCGCCGCACGATCTCCCGCTGCTCGACCAGCGGCGGCACCGGCACCGGCATGCGCTGCAAGCGGGAGACGTTGATATTCGATTGATTGCTGCAGTCGGTGCGCACCGTCCGCGCCCAGCGCCGGCCCCAGGGCGAATTGATCCATCCGCAGACATAGCGGCTGTCGACCAGATGCCGGTCGCACTGGACGCGCACCAGGTACGAGGCGAAGACCGCCTCCAGGTCGAGGTCGAACACCGCGGCCTTGCCCACCAGCTCGGCGCTGTTGGTGCGATTGAAAAGGATATCGCCCGGCTGCACGGTGAACGAACGGACGTCGATCCCCACGCGGTCGACGTATTTGAGATCGGAGGCGTCCATCCTGCCGTGGCGGATGTTGGCCATGCGGAGCATGACCACGCCGGTGCGCGGCTCGCCCTCCGCCTTCACCGACAGGCCGTACTGGGCGCGATGGATCAGGTCCTGGAGCGCCACCAGGCTCCAACCCTCGGGGACTTCGGGCGGCTCCAGCGGCTCCGGCGCCTCCCACTCGGTGGGCGCGAGATTCTTGGGCTTGCGGGGCGCCCGCCGCTCGAAGGCCTCCGCCTCGCCGCGCGCCGACTCATAGGCCTCCCGCCGGGCGGCGAAGGCGCGCGCGAGGCGCGGCGCGAGCGGCTCCTGGATCCCTCTCCGCTCGCGCCAGTCCTCGGTCAGCCGCCCCGAGTAGGCGTCCGCGAGCACCGACTGCCGGAAGCGCTTCAACATCTCCGGCACCCGCGCGAGCCCCTCGCGGACCCGCCGCAGCGGCGCCATCAGCTCCGCCACCTTCTCGACGATCCGCCGCTGCTCGGCCCGCGGCGGCAACGGCAGGACGATCGAAAGGAAACCTTCAAAATTGAGGTTCCGCAGGTTCGTCGTCTGCGTCTGGTGCTCGTCGAAGCCGCCGCAGAGGTACATATAGGAGAGCGCCAGATGCACGAACGCGGGATCGATCTCGCGGTGCAATCTCACCTGGCGGCAGAAATTGTTGCAAATCAGCGGCAGGCCGCCGGCGCGGCGGATCGCCGCCTCGTCGATCAGCAGCGTCCGCCCCACCGGCTGGCTGGCGCCGCCGCCGGAGACCTCCACCACCAGATCGCCCACCGCGAGCTGCCGGCGCGCGAGGCTCGCCCGCTTGATCAGGCGCTCCTCCGCCGTCGCCCCCCTGTCGCGCTCCCAATAGCGGAAATCCGTGCCGCGGAGCACCCGCGCGCGCATCAGGTCCGGGCTCTCCGGCACCTTCCGGGGGTCCTCTCCCCAGTCGCCACCGAGCTTGTGGACGACGATCTCCTCCAGCGTCGTCTCCGCCCAACCTTCCGGCAGCTCCCCTTCCCGGCGGCCGATCTCCCAATCGGAGACGGCGCTCGTCACTCGCCCCCCTGCACGGCGTGCGGCCGCGGCGGCTCCGCGTCGCCCGTCAACAATTCGATCACCGCATTCAGATCGGCCATCGCGCTCTCGAGCTCCCCGATCGCTTCCGTCGCCAGGTCCTCGGGTGGTGGCAGCTCATCCTCCAGCGACTCCTCCTTGAGCCATTTCAGACCGTCGATCTTGAAATCGCGGGCCCGCACCTCGGCGATCGAGAACGACCGCCAGCGGTCCTCCCGCGAGTCGCCCTCCGAGCGCCGGGAGCGGCCGTTGGGATCGAGCCCGTAGCAGGCCTCGAACGCCGCGAGGTGGGCATGGGTGAGCGGGCGGTCCTTCTTGGTGATGCGCGGCACGTTGGTGCGCGCGTCGTAGACCCAGACGGTCTCCGTGGCCGGCCCCTTGGTGAAGAAGACCACGTTGGTCTTGGTGCCGGCGCTGTAGGGGGTGAAGGTGCCGTTGGGCAGCCGCAGCACCGTGTGGAGGTCGCACTCCTGGGTGAGCACCTTGAACACCTCGCCGGCCTGATCGGCGAACAGGCAGTTGTCCGGCACGATCACCGCCGCCCGGCCGCCCGGCTTCAGCAACGTGATCACATGTTGGAGAAAATTGAGCTGTTTGTTCGAGGTCTTCACCGTCAGGTCGTCCCGCCGGGGCACCTGGTTCGCTCCCTTGTTGCCGAACGGGGGGTTGGTCAGCACGACGTCGAAGCGGCGCTCGCCGGGCTCGTCGTAGATCGAATCGCCCAGCGTGATCTCCGGCTCCAGCCCGTGCAGGAAAAGGTTCATCAATGCCAGCCGCCGCGGCCGCTGCACCAGCTCCTGGCCGAAATAGGTGCCCCGGCGTACCCTCGCCATGAGGTCCGGCTCCGCGCCGTCGCCCCGCAGCAGCCATTCGTAAGCCACCACCAGGAAACCGCCGGTGCCGCAGGCCGGATCGCAGATCGTGAGGCCGGGGAGCGCGCGCGGATCGGGCCGCACACAGCACACGATCGACTGAATCAGACGGCGCGGCGTGAAGTACTGCCCGGCCCCCTTCTTCCCCTCGCTCGCCGCCTTCTCCAGCAGCCCCTCGAAGACGGCCGCCTTGATATCGATCTCCAGCGTGGTCCATCTCGTCTCGTCGATCAGATCGATCAGACGCTTCAGATTCACCGGGTTGTTGAAGCGCGAGGCGGCGCGCGTGAAGATGTCGCCGAGCAGGCCCGGCTGCTGGCTCAGGCGCCGCAGCACGCCGTTGTAGTGCTGGGTCAGCGCCTCCCCCTGCCTGCCCGCCAACGCCGGCCAGGAGCAATCGATCGCCACGCCGTCCGGCGGCCCCGCCATCCGGCTGAGATCGATTCCGCGCTCATCCGCCATTTTGAGAAAAAGCAGATACGTGATCTGTTCGATGTAGTCGCCGTAATCGATGCCATCATGCCGCAGCGTATGGCAGAAACCCCAGAACTTCTGGACGACATCGCTCATGCGTCCTGTACCTCGGCTCGGTTGGAAAGAGGGAAGAAATACAACGGGGAGGTATCGTAGCCGATTCAGCAGCGATCTAGAAGCACGTGCTCAGAGGAGTGAAAACAGCAGCCGGTGACAAACTGCATGTTCTTCGATGTTCTTTCGTGTCACGCATGGACGCGACGACCGGGAGAAAGTTGCGTCTTTGAGCGTTTCGCCACGCGCGGCCGGCGGCAAAACGTTTCGTTCGGGGAGAGAGAGCCTACTCGTCCGGCAGGCTCTTCCGGATCTCGCCGACCAGCGCCTCGACCTCGGTGTCCTGGCTCAGGCGCTCCGCCTCGCGGTCCTCCGGGCTCCGCTCGACGCCGAAGTGGTCGAGGAGGCTCTGGACCTTCTGGAGGAGCTTGGTGGTCTCCTGCTCCGCGAGCATGTCGATCTGCAGGTTCAGGTGGGCCCGCTGGTTCGCCTGCCGGCTCATCCGGTTCTGGCTGACCAGGACGAAGATGGCGAGCAGCACCCCCTCCGCCGAGACGATCAGCGTCAGGATGCCGAACGGGAAGGGGTCGAACGGCCTCAAGGGGGTCCACCCCAGGTTCACCACAAACCAGACGGCGAACAGGAGCAGGTGGAAGACGACGAACGACATCGTCCCCATGAAGCGGGTGAAGAGGTCGCTGACCCGCTCGCCCAGGCTCCGGCTCTCCATCGAGGCCTGCTCCAGGCGGACGACCGCCTCGATGTTCTTACGGGCGGACTCCACGGTGGCCCGGGTGCTGGGTGTGGACGGGCGTGACATCACGCCCGGGTCGTGCGAAGTCCGTGCCTACGAGGAGGTCCGCTGCCGCACGGACTCGTAGAGCACCGCCGCCGCCGAGGTGGCGATGTTGAGCGAGCCGACCCGGCCGCGCATGGGGAGGCCGATCATGCGGTCGCAGAGCTGGCGGGTGCGGGAGCGCAGCCCCTTCTCCTCGCCGCCGAAGCAGAGGACGACCTTGCCGGAGAGGTCGACCTCCCAGGGAGGATCGCCGGCGGGATCGGTCCCATAGACCCAGAACCCCGCCTCCTTGAGCCGCTCGATCTCGGTCCCCGAATTGGTGATGCGCTCGACCTCCAGCCATTCGGTGGCGCCCGCCGAGGTCTTGGCGACCGTGGGTGAGACCGGCGCCGAGCCGCGGTCGCGGATCATCACCCGGCCGACCCCCGCCCCCTCACAGACGCGGAGCACGGCCCCGAGGTTGCGTGGGTCCTGGACGTCCTCCAGCAGCACTACCAGCTCGGGGTCCCCGCCGGCCGCCGGGACGGCGGCCCCGGCGCGCACCTCGGCGGCCATGCCGTTGTGGGCGGGACCCGCGATCTCGGCGAGCGCCCGCTCCGGCACCACCTCGAACGGCACCCGGTGGCGCCGGCAGGCCTCCTCGATCTCCTCCCGCCGCCGCCCCGCCCGCGCCGCGCTCACCAGTACCCGCGCGATCTCGTGCGGCCGGTGCCGCAGGGCCTCGCGAACGGGGTGGTAGCCATAGAGGAACATGGGAAAAGGGGAGCAGCTACACCTCCATGATCTGCTGCTCTTTTTTCTGCAGGGCGGTCGAGATCTCGCCGATGTAGCGGTCGTGGAGCTTCTGGACCTCGTCCATGCCACGACGCTCGTCGTCCTGGCTGACCGCCTTGTCCTTCTCCATCTTCTTGAGCTTGTCGTTGCCGTCGCGGCGCGCCTGGCGGACGCCGGTCCTGGCATGCTCGGCGAGATCGTGAGCCTTCTTGACGATCTCCTTGCGGCGGTCCTCGGTGAGCGGCGGCACCGGGATGCGGATCACCTTGCCGTCGGACGACGGGTTCAGCCCCAGGTCGGACTTCATGATCGCCCGCTCGATCGCCGGGCTCTGGCTGGGATCGTACGGCTGCGCCACGATCATCGTGGCGTCGGCCACCGACAGGTTGGCGACCTGGTTCAGCGGTACCTGGCTGCCGTAGTAGTCGACGGTGACCCCTTCCAGGAGCGCCAGCGAGGCGCGCCCGGTGCGCAGGTGCTTCAGCTCGTGATGGAAGTGATCCAACGCGTGCTTCATGTGGGCTTCGACTTCCTTGAACAGCTCTTTCACGTCCATGGTCCCTCCTGCAAGGCCGCAAAGCGCATCCGGCCGGGCAAAAATCTTCCCCCGGCCGTCACACGGGTGTCAAATCCAGCCGCGCCTGACCGCGGCCTAACTGCGGACGATCGAGCCGATCCGCTCGCCCAGGACCACCCGGCGGATGTTCCCCTGGGTCGCCAGGTCGAAGATGGAGATCGGGATGCCGTTGTCCCGGCAGAGGCTGATGGCCGCGGTGTCCATCACCTTGAGGTCCTTCTCCAGGACCTCCTGGTAGGTCACCTCCGGGAGCTTCACCGCCGCCGGATCCTTCTCGGGATCGGCGGTGTAGAGGCCGTCCACCTTGGTCGCCTTGAGCAGGATGTCGGCGTGGATCTCGTTGGCGCGCAGGGCCGCCGCGCTGTCGGTGGTGAAGTACGGGTTGCCGGTGCCGGCGGCGAAGATGACGGCGCGCCCCTTCTCCAGATGGCGGATGGCGCGCCGCCGGATGAACGGCTCGGCGACCTCACGGATGTCGATCGCCGTCTGCACCCGGGTGGGCACCCCCCGCTTCTCCAGGGCGTCCTGCAGGGCCAGACCGTTGATCACCGTGGCGAGCATGCCCATGTAGTCGCCGGTCACGCGGTCGATGCCGCGATGGCTGGCGGCGAGCCCGCGGATGATGTTGCCGCCGCCCACGACGACCGCCACCTGGACTCCCAGGTGGTGGACGTCGCGGATCTCGTCGGCGATCGCCGCC
>JAICSG010000030.1 GCA_025937035.1 Thermoanaerobaculia bacterium
CCCACCTTCAACGGTCACCTGCGGCCGGACAAGCCGATTCTGATCTACTGGCTGATGGCGCTCTCCGTGCGGCTGCTGGGGCCGACCGAGCTGGCGGTGCGCTTCTGGGCGCCGGTGGGGCTCGCCCTCACCGCCCTGCTGACCTGGTGGATCGGCCGATGGTTCCTACCGCCGCGCGCCGGTCTCTGGGCGATGGCCGTGCTCGCCACCACGCCGCTCACGCTGATGGAGGGGCTCGCCGCCACCACTGACGCCATGCTGCTCGCCGCCATCACCGGCGCCATGGCGGCCTTCGCCGCCGCTCTGGCGCGCGGCCCCCGGAGCCTCCACCTGGTGGCGCTGGCGGCCGCGATCGGCCTCGCCGAGCTCGCCAAGGGGCCGGTGGGGCTCGCCGTGCCGGTGCTCGCCATGCTCGGCGCCCTCGGCTGGCTGGTCTGGCGGGAGAGGGTGGGGAAGGGGATCGCCGGCTACGCCTTCCTGATCGTCCTCGGCGCGGTGCTCGGCACCGGTCTCTTCCTGCTCTGGGCCGTCCCCGCCAACGACGCGACCTTCGGCGAATTCGCCCGCTTGGGGATCGGCCATCACGTGGTGGAGCGGTCCCTCTCCCCCCTGGAAGGGCACGGCGGAAACCGGCTTCTCAGCCTGCCGTATTACCTGGTGGTGGTGCTGATCGGCTTCGCTCCCTGGACCCTCTATCTGCCCGGCGCGGCCTCGGCCGTGCTCGGCGGACGGGTCGGCGGGCCGCGCCTGCGGGCTCTCCTTGTGGGGTGGGCCGCACCTGTATTCTTGATGTTCACCCTCATCGCGACGAAGCTCCCGCATTACCTGCTACCGGTGTGGCCGGCGCTCGCCCTGGCCGTGGGCGGCACGCTCGCCGCCAGCCGGGAGGGGAGGCTCGACGAGCGCGACCGCCGCTGGCTGCGCCGCGGCGCCTGGCTCTTCGCGCCGGTGGCGCTGCTCGAGGCCGCGGGGCTCCTCGCGGTGGTCTGGAGACCGCCGATTCCGGAATTGCGCTGGCCCTGCCTGGCGCTCGCGCTGGTGATCCTGGGAACGGCTTTCGCGGCCCTGCGCCGGCATCTGGGAGGCGATCTCGCCCAGGGGGCCCGCCTCCTCTGCGCCGGCACGGCGCTGGCGCTGGCGATCGCCGGCGTCTGGGGGCTGCCGGCCTTCGACCGCCTCAAGCCCGTGCCGCCCGTGGCCGCCGCCATCCGCGACCGGACCCCGCCGGACACGCCGCTCGCCACCTTCGACTTCGACGAGCCGAGCCTGGTCTTCTACGCCCGGCGTACGCCGGTGGCGCCACTCCCGTCCGCGTCCGCGGTCGCCGCCTGGGCCCACGCCGGCGACTACGGCGTGCTGGTGCTGCCGCGCGCCGCGCTCGACCGGGTCACCGCGGCCTTCGGCCCTCTCCCCCTGAGGGAGATCGCCGCGGCCCGGGGCCTGAGCATCTCCAAGGGGCAGCGCCTGGAATTGGTGGCGCTGGCGAGAAATCTTCCGGAAAAGGAGCGCGGGGGCCTCCGACTGCGCTAGACTTCGCAAGTAACAAGCGAGCTGAAATCCGCCGATGATCGCCCGTCCAGAGGAAAAGGAAAGGGTGTTGTACGAGTTTGACGCGTTCCGCGTCGATCCCGTCCGCCGTGTCCTGCTGCGCGACGGCGAGCCGGTCTCGATCACGCCCAAGGCCTTCTCGATCCTCGCCGCCCTGCTGGAGCGGCCGGGCGAGGTGGTGGAGAAGGCGGATCTCCTGGAGAAGGTCTGGCCCGGGGCCTTCGTCACCGAGGCCAACCTCACGCAGAACATCTTTTCCCTGCGCAAGTGCCTGGGCGAGCGGGCGAACGACAACCGCTACATCGTCACCGTCCCCGGCCAGGGGTACATGTTCGCGGGCGATCTGCGGCGGACCGAGCGTGCCTCCACGTCCGAGATCCCGATCCTGGTGGAGACTCCCGCCGCCGCGCCGGCCGATCCTCCGGTCACGGCCACCTCCTTCCCGGTCACGCCGGAGCCGTTCCCGGCGCTACCGCCGACGGGGGAGATCACCATCGTGGCGCCGCTGCCGGCGCCGCCAGCCCCCCGTTGGCGGCGCGCTCTCGCCTGGACCGCCTGGGCGGTGGCGGCGGCGCTGGTGATCGTCACCGCGGCCCACATCCTCAAGCACCTGGGCTCCCAGGCCTCGAAGACGCCGCGGGAGGCGGCCAGCGTCCGCAAGGCGATCGCGGTGCTCGACTTCAAGAGCCTCTCGCCGAGCTCCGACACGCGTTGGCTGGAGAGCGCCATCGCCGAGATGCTGACCACCGAGCTGGCGGCGAGCGGCAAGATGCGGGTGATCCGGGGAGACACGGTGGCCCAGGCCATGCGGTCGCTCGCCCTGCGCGATCCCGGCAGCCTCGGGCCCGCCGACCTCCAGCGGCTGCACGACACCCTGGGCGCCGATCTGGTCGTCGTCGGCTCCTACCTGCCGTTCGAGGGGAAGATCCGCGTCGACCTGCGGGTCCTGGAGATCCCGGACGGCGACACGGTGACCTCCCTGGCCCAGGTCGGGACGCAGAACTCGCTCTTCGATCTGATGTCGCGCACGGGGGAGTCGCTGCGGCAGTCGCTCGGCGTCACGGCGGTCTCGGAGGAGCAGGTCCGGGCGGCGCGCGCCCTGCGGCCGTCGAGCTCGGAATCCTCCCGCTTCTACACCGAGGGCCTCAAGGCCCTGCGTGCCTTCGATTCTCCGGGAGCGCTCCGCTCCCTTCAGCAGGCGGTGGAGATCGATCCCAAATCGGCGGTGATCCACTCCGCCCTTTCGCAGGTCTGGACGGCTCTCGGCTACGACGCGCGGGCGACCGACGAGGCCCGCAAGGCGCTCGAGCTCGCCGGCTCGCTGTCGCGCGAGGAGCGGCTGGTGATCGAGGGGCAGCTCTACCGGGCGAGCAAGGAGTGGGGCAAGGCGATCGAGGCCTACCGCTCGCTCTGGACCTTCTTTCCGGACGACGTCGAGCACGGTCTGCAACTGGTCGACTGCCTGACGATGGGTGGGCGGGGCACCGAGGCGGCGTCGACGATCGCCGCGCTGCGCAAGCTGCCGCCGCCGGCCGGCCAGGATCCGCGGATCGACGTGGCCGAGGCGAAGAGCTCGCGCCGGCTCGCCGACTACGCGACCCAGCTCCGCGCCGCGCAGGCCGCGGCCGCGAAGGCGCGCCAGTCCGGCCAGAGCCTGGTGCTCTCCCAGGCGCTCATCTATCAGGGGGACGCGCTGGTCAGGGTGGGCAAGCCCCAGGAGGCGATCCCGTTGTTCCAAGAATCCGGAGAGATGGCCAAGAAAGCCGGCTACCAGTGGGGGATCGGCATGGCCCTGGCCAACCTCGGGGGGACCTATCAGGGGCTGGGGGACCTCGACGCCTCCGAGAAGGCCAATACGGAAGCGCTCGACATCGCCCAGCGGCTCGGCAGTGGCCTGGCGATCGGCAATCAGCTCTTCGCGCTGGGCCAGCTCCATCAGGCCCGGGGGGAGCTGAGCGAGGCGTTCCGGATGCTCGAGGAGTCCTACGGCTGGTACGTACGGATCGGCGACCGGCTGTTGCAGTCCTCCGCGCTGAGCTCCGCGGGCGAGGTGCTCTGCGCGCAGGGAGACCTCGTCGGAGCCCGCCAGCGCTTCGAGCGCGCCATCGCCCTCAGCCAGGCGCTGAGCAACCGCGCCCACGAGGCCAACGCGCTCGACAAGCTGGGGAGCGTCCTCGAAGCCCAGGGGGAGCTCGCCGAAGCCCGGCGCCGCCATGAGGACGCCTTCTTCCTGCTCCACCGCCTGGGCGACGCCAGCGCGGCGGCGGGGGCGCTCGCCGGCTCCGCCAGCGTCTCGGGCCAACTGGGCGACCTGCACACCGCCTGGCAGCGCGCGACGCAGGCCCTCGCCTCCACGCGGCAGGTGGGGGACCGCCTCGGCGCCGGCCGCATCCTCGGCCTGCGCGCGTGGCTGGCCTATCAGATGGGAGACCTCGCGGCCTCCCGGGAGAACGCCCAGGAAGAGCTCCAGATCGCGCGGCAGACGGGCGCCAAGCCAGTCAGCGTCCTGGCCCTCCAGAGCCTCGGTCACACCGACTTCGCCGCCGGCGACACGGAAAAGGCGCGCGGCGAGCTCGAGGAGGCCCTGCGGGTCTGCTCCTCGCTGGGGAACGAGCTGCGGGCCATGGAGATCCGCCTCGACCTGGCGGAGATCGCCCTCGCCGGGAATCAGGCCTCCGAGGCCTCCCAGCTCGCGCGGCAGGCCGCCGCCTGGTACCGGGAGCACGGTATCCCGGGAAGTGAGGCCAAGGCCCTCTCCCTGCTCGCCGAGGCCCAGTTGCGCCAGGGGCTCTCCAAGGAGGCGCTCGCGGCGGCGGAGCAGGCGCGCAACCGGCTTGATACCAGCGAGGACCGGGAGCTCCGCATCGTCGCCGGCATCCGTCTCGCGAGGATTCAGGCGGCGACGGGGCACGCCGCCGAGGCGCTCCGGCAGCTCCGCCGTGCGGCGGACGAGGCTTCGGCGCTCGGGCTCGCCGCCGCGGCCCTCGAAGCGCGGCTCGCCCTGGGAGAGGTACAGCGCGGTGCCGGCGATCCGGGGGCCGGCGCCACCCTCGCCGCCGTCCGCAAGGAGGCCGAGACCCGCGGCTTCAAGCGGGTGGCCCTGGCCGCCGGCCCCGCCGCTAGCGCTCCGGGCTCGACGCTCCCGCGGATGCCGGTTTCGGCGGGGTGATCCCCATCTCCCGCAGCAGCGGCTCCGCCGCCTTACCGTGGAGAGCCTCCATCAGCCAGAGCATGTAGCGCACGTCCACGCTGATGTTGCGGGCCACGTCCGGGTTGTAGCCGAAGTCGTTGGCCACGTTCTCCCAGACGCGGTCGAAATTCACGCCCACCAGCTCGCCGCGGCCGTTGACCACCGGGCTGCCGGAGTTGCCGCCGGTGGTGTCCGCGTCGGCCAGGAAGTCGACCGGCACGTCCTTGAGCTTCGGATCCGCCCAGCGGCTCGCGGGGGCCTTGGGAGCCGCGGCCAGCAGCTCGGCGGGCGCCGCGAAGGGCTCCTCGCCCGTGTTCTTCTCGACCACGCCGCCCACGGTCGTCTGCGGCGTCATCCAGACGCCGTCGCGCGGGGCGTACCCCCGCACGCGGGCGAAGGAGACACGCAGGGTGCCGTTGGCGTCCGGGGCCACCGGCTTGCCGGCGTGGGCGATCACCGCCCGCTGCCAGCGGGGGCGCAGGCGCGAGACGGCGCCCAGGAAGCGGTCCTCCCGCTCCTTGAGAGCGCGCAGCTCGCGGTCGAGCGCGAAGGCGAGGTCGAGCAGCGGATCGTGGCGGGCGCGGAGCTGCGCCTCACTCTCCTCGAACATCCGTTTGCGCTCCGCCAGGTCGGTGACCTTGGTGTGAGCGAGGAGATCGTCCGCCCGGGGCCGGATCGCCGCGCGGTCGCGGGCACCGCCGAGGAGGCTCTCCACGGCCGGCACGCGGCTCGCCTCCGGCAGGGCGGCGAAGCGGGCGAGGACGTCGGTGAGCAGGGCGGCCTCGGTCGGCGGATCGAGCCGCTTCTGGTCGCGCTCCAGCCGCTCGGCCAGCCGCTCGCGGTTGCGCTCCTGATAGTCCGGGTCCCGCTCCAGGTCCGGCTTCGCCTTCTCCCCGGCCCAGCGCGCCAGGGTGAGCGCCAGGTCGAGCGGCTTGGGGCCGGACTTCATCTGATTCAGCAGGAAATCTCGGTCCCACGTGGCCCGCCGCTCGGCGATCAGCCGCGCCAGCTCGTCGTGCGCGGCCACGGCCTCCTTCTGCTCCGGCCGCTTCGCCGCCCAGGCGAGGATCTCCTTCTCCGATGCCGTCTTCTTCTCCAGGATCTTGCCGCGGCGGATGCCGGCCACCTGCCCGCGTGAGTTCTTCTCGTTGTTGGCCAGGCCCTTGATGCGGTCGGCAAGCGCGATGCGTACCGCGTCATCCCTCTTCGAGGCGGCCTCCATCAGGTCGATCCAGGCGCGGTAGAGCTCGGCCCGCCGCGGATAGAAGAGCTCGGCCCGCTCCCGCATCTCGGCCTCGGTATACGAGCGGAACGTCAGGCCCGGGTACCCCGCGACCATCACGAAGCCGTCCGGCTCGATGCCGCGCGGCGCCACCGGGAAGAAGTGCCGCGGCCGGTAGGGCACGTTGGCGTCCCCCTTGGGCGCCGGCTTGCCGTCCGGGCCGGTGTAGACGCGCAGCAGGGCGAAATCCCCCACGTGGCGGGGCCAGCTCCAGTTGTCGATCTCGCCCCCGTAATCGCCCACGGCGCGCGGCGGGGCATAGACCAGCCGCACGTCCGGGAGCTCCAGGCTGTCGACCAGCACATAGCGCAGGCCGCCGTCGAACGCCGCCACCTGGCAGCGGTGGTGCTCGGCCTTCTCGCACTCCGCGACCATCTCCTTCTGCTTGCGCTCGATGGCCCGGAAGCGCGCCAGGTCGTCGGCGCCGGCGGGCACCGCGGCCTCCACCTCGCGGGTGACGTCGGTCAGGCGGTGGGGGAGGGTGGCGCGGACACCCGAGCCGGGGAGCTCCTCGGCCGGTGTGCGGGCCAGGAAGCCGTGCGTGATCAGGTCGCGCTCCGGGGTCGAATGCTGCTGGAGGATCGAGAACGCGCAGTGATGGTTGGTGATCATCAGCCCCTGGGCGGAGATGAACCCGGCCGAGCACCCGTCGATCCGCACCGCCGCCTCCAGCAGGCCGGCGCCGTCCTTGGTCCACAGCTTCTGCGGCGGGATCTCCAGGCCCAGCTTCCGAAGCCACTGCGGATCGTGCTCCAACACCTGCTCGGGGGTCCACTTTCCTTCCACGGCGAACGCTCCTGACGCGGCCAAAAGGCCGAGGGTGAATGCGATGGCGGGGAGTTTCATGGCGCGGGAGTGTACCGTAGGAGAGACGCCGGCGAGGGACAACAGAGACAACAGGGACGAGGAGAAGGCTCCGGGCCTTTTCCCCGTCCCTGATGTCCCTGCTGTCCCTGGAGTCCCTGTCCCTTGGCGGCTTAGCTACCCGAGCAATTCTGGGTCAGCGGCGGCTGCGGCGAGTAGAAGGCCGGGTGGAAATTGTTGTGGTAATAGTACGGAACCCCGTTCCAGAAGGTGTTGGGCACGTCGAAATCCCCCTGCGGCTTGGTGGGATCGCAGATCACGATCCGGTTGTCCGGGGAGAAGCCGGGGAGCGCGGCCTTGAAATAGGCGTAGTAGAGGGAGTTGTCGTTCACCGCCTGCATGTCGGTGATCTCGACCTCGGTGGGGGTGCCGTTGCGGTTCGTGGTGTCCCCGCCCAGGAGCTCCGGATGGTTGTTGAAGGCCCACACCAGCGCGTCCCGCAGCACGTACCGGACCTCGTTTCCCGGGCCCGCCCACCGCTTGAGGCGCGTCGAGGCGGTGCCGGGGCCCCAGCGCCGCTCGAAGGCGGCGATGACGGCCGGATCGGCGAGGTTGAAGGCGTAGGGGTCCGGGCGGGCCCCGACGAGGTCGGGCCGGGCGGAGAAGTCGATCGAGTAGGAGAGGAACGGGCTCCCCAGCGCGTCGAGCTCGTAGCTCGCGACCGTGAGGCCTCTCGCCTTCGGGTCGTACCCCACTCCGGGACGGGTCTGCGCAGTGGCGGCGGGAACGGCGGCGAGCGCCATCAGAACGAGAGCGGCCAGCACAGCCTGCGGGCGGATGAGCATCCGTAGACCTCCAGGGATCCGGTACGGCGTCCAAGTCTCGGCTTCGGGTCCAGCGGCGCCATGCTACCGTGGCATGACTGGAATGTCGAGATCTCGGCTACAATCTGCCGTCCGCCACCGGGTTAGGTGGGCTCTTGAGTCGATTACTGCGAAAGGACTTTATGAACAGCAAACATCTATTGGCGGCCTTCGGGGTTGCGTCCGCTCTCCTCGCCGCCGTGCCGGCGACGGGCTTCGGCGCCGAGGCCCCGCCCGCCGCGAAGGCCGAGGCCAAGCCCGAGGCGAAATCGGACGTGGTCACCGCGAAGGGCAAGGACTACTCCCTGACGGTCCGCACGCCGGAGGGGTGGCAGGCGGATACCGCGACGGCCAAGCAGTACCATGGCGAAGCTCTGTTCACCCAGAAGGGGGACTCCGGCGCCGGCGCCAAGATCCTGCTGGTCGTGCAGCACAAGTTCGACGAGAACACCGGCCTGCTCGTCGACGGCGACGTCGCGAACATCCGCAAGCAGTTCCCGAGCCTGCAACTCGCCGATCTCGACGTCAAGCACCCCACCTATCCGACCTTTACCAAGACGCTCTCCCAGCCCGGGCAGTTCTTCCAGTACGAGGCCTACATGAACCCCGGCTCGCTGTATCCCAACGTGCTGTACGTGGGGATGTCCAAGGCCAAGGACCCCGCGACGCCGGCCGAGCTCGCCGCCTACAAGGAGATCGTCCAGTCGCTGAAGGTGGAGCCGCCCCCGGCGGCGCCGAATCCGCAGTAGGGCCTACCCCTGAATCAGCGTCCGGTACGTCCGCAGGTGCCGGAAGGCCGCCTCGGGCTGGCCCAAGCGCTCGTAGAGGCCGGAGAGGTTGTAGTGGGCGTCGGCGAGCTCAGGGTCGATCTCCAGGGCCTTCTCGTACGCCTCGGCGGCCTCGGAAAGCCGGCCGAGGTCCTGGAGGGCCACGCCGAGATTGAAGGCGGCGGTCTCGTCCTCCGGCCGGGCGGCGAGGGCCAAGCGGTAGTGCCGCTCGGCCTCGGCCGTCTCCCCCCGCTCGTGGAGGAGCCTGCCGAGGTTCACGTGGGCGTCCGTCAGGCCGGGAGCGGTCTCCAGGGCCCGCCGGTACGCCGCCATCGCCTCCTCGGGTGAGATCTCCTCCAACTCGCTGCCGCGCTCGAACCAGTCCTCCGCCCCCTCGGGCTCCCCTCCCGGCGCCGTCTCCGGCGTGCGCAAGGGGAGCGTCGAGGCCTCCCGCGCCAGCTCGGAGAGCTCGAAGTCGAAGACCGCCTGGCCGGATTCGGGATTCCACACGGCGCGGCCGTCGCGCACCACCACGTGATGCCCCTGGGCCGAGATGCGGACGCCGGTGAGCGGCCGGTCCCCGGGCAGCTGCTCGCGCAGGTTCTGGAGCGCCAGGCGCACCCGCCGCCGCGGGACGCGGGCCGCGAGCAGCCCCTTGGCGGTGCGCAGGAGGATGAGGTCCTGGAAGGAGAAGTAATACTCGCCGCGCGGCCCCTGCACGGGGGAGAGGAAGCCGGCGCGGACGTAGGAGCGGACCTGCTCGGCCGAGAGGCCGAGCAGGGCGGCGACGTCCTTGGTCGAGTAGCCGCTGGGCGACGCCGGGCGGTCGAGCTCGCCGGGCTGCTGGAGAGCGGTAGACCGGTTCATCGCTCTCAGTGTAACCCGGCGGGCTTATCTCTTTGAGCTCTTTCTTTTCGGTGCCTCGGAAATTTCCGCCACGGGCTCGGCCGCGGTGCGCGCGGAGCGCTTCGCCGGCTTGCGGTCGGCGATCGAGACCGGCTCCGCCGTGGGCTTGGCCGCGGCGAGGCTCGCCTTGAGCGCGGCCATCAGATCGATCACCTGCGCCTTCGGCTCCGGCGCCGGCGCGGCGGTGATCTCCTCGCCCTGCACCTTGCGCTCGATCAGCGACCGCACCTGCATGCGCTGGGTGTCCTCGTAGGTCTCGGGGTGGAACTCGTCGGTGGCGATCTGCTCGATGAGCTGGATGGCCAGCTTGAGCTCCGGCTCCTTGACCTCGGCCGTACCCACCGGCACCTCGGAGAACGACCGCAGCTCGTCCGAATAGCGGAGCTGCTGCATGATCAGCCCCTCCTCGAACGGCCGCAACAGCACGAACTGATCCTTGCCGCGGGCCACGTAGCGGGCCAGCGCCGCCCGGTTCGTCTGCTTCATCGCCTCGGCCAGCAGACGGTAGGGCTTGTCGCCCCCCTTGTCCGGACCGATGTAGAAGGACTTCTCGTAATAGATCGGATCGACCTGCTCGAGGGGCACGAACTCGGTGATCTCCACCGCATTGGTGGGCTCCGGAACCAGAGCCTTCAGCTCTTCTTCCGTAAAGAGAACATATTGGCCCTTCGAGTACTCATAACCCTTGACCATATCTTCTCTTCCCACGACCTCGTTGTCGACAGGGCAGATGTATTGTTGCTTCAATCGGGATCTGCACTTCTTGTGCAGCATGTTAAATTGGATGCCAGCCGCGCTTTCTCCCGTGGAATAAAGCTTCATCGGGATCGTGACGAGGCCAAATGAGATCATTCCGGAGGCGAAGGGTCGGGCGCTCATAAGGCGTAATATAACATCGAATCGCTTTGCCGGAGCGTATTTACCAGGAATTGATCACTTCGAATCACAACGTTCGGTCTCGATATCCATTTAACCTTTCCAGGTGATTTTCCCGCATTGAAAGCGAGCGTCAAATCACGCAAAGCCGGAACCGGTCCGGAGCGCGAAATCCGCGCCGAGCTCGCGCGCCTCGGCGCACCCCGGGCGGCGGTCGATCCGGAGGCCCTGCGGCCGATGAAGCCGGAGACCGCCGACCGCCCGTTCAGCCGTCCGGGCTGGGTCTTCGAGCTCAAGTACGACGGCTTCCGCATGATCGCCGCGGGAGGAGCGGGGGAGGCGCGGCTGTTCTACAAGAGCGGCGCCGACGCCACCCGGATCTTCCCCGAGCTCGCCCGGGCCGTGGCCGCCCTGCCGTTCCAGGGGGTGATCCTGGACGGCGAGGCCGTGGTGCTCGACGAGCAGGGGAAGCCCAGCTTCCAGCGTCTGCAGCGGCGGGGGCTGCGCACCCGGCTGGCCGACGTCCAGCACGCCGCCGCGGCGAGCCCCGCCACGCTCTTCGTCTTCGACCTCCTGGGCTTCGAGGATTTCGACCTCCGGCCGCTGCCGCTCCACGCCCGGCGGGAGATCCTGCGCCGGGTGCTCCCGACCGGCGGGGACTGGCTCCGCCTCTCCGACGAGATCCCCGAGCGCGGCGAGGACCTCTACGCCGCCGTGGCCGGTATGGGGCTGGAGGGGATCGTCGCCAAGCGGGCCGACTCCCCCTACCGCGCCGGCTATTCGGCGGACTGGCTGAAGGTACGGGTGGATCAGAGCTCCGACTTCGCCGTGATCGGCTTCGAGAGCCCCTCGGGGCTGCGCCGGCTCCATCTCGCGGTGCGGGACGGCGACGGGCTGGCCTACGCCGGCACGGTGGGCACCGGCTTCAACCGCGAGGACGACAGGGAGATCCGCGCCCGGCTCGAGCCCCTCCGCCGCGCCGCGCCGGCCGTGCCGGTGGGCGACGTCCGCGGCGCCGTCTGGGTCGAGCCCGAGATGGTGGTCGAGGTGCGCTACAAGGAATGGACCGAAGGGGGGAGCCTGCGCCAGCCCGTCTTCCTGCGCGTCCGCGACGACAAGACCGCCGAAGAGTGTTTCCGTCCGGGGGAGGAGCGCGAGGAGGAGGAGGAGATCGTGGCCGCGGACCCCACGCCCAGAATCAAGCTCACCAACCTCGACAAGGTCTTCTGGCCGGACGAGGGCTACACCAAGGGCGATCTGATCGACTACTACCGCGCCGCCGCTCCCTGGATGCTGCCGTTCCTGCGCGACCGCCCGCTGGTGCTCGACCGCTATCCGAACGGCATCACCGGCAAGTCCTTCTTCCAGAAGAACGCGCCGGAGAAGGCGCCCCCCCAGTTGCGCACGCTCAAGCTCCAGAGCGAGGAGCGGGAGATCGACTACATCCTCTGCGACGACGCCGACGGGCTGCTCTATCTGGTGAATCTGGGGGCGATCCCCTTCCACGTCTGGTCGAGCCGGGTGGAAGCGATCGACCGGCCGGACTGGTGCATCCTGGACCTCGATCCGAAGACGGCCCCCTTCGCCCACGTGGTGCGCATCGCGCTCGCCATCCGCGAGCTGTGCGAGGAGATCGGGATCACCCCCTACATTAAGACGAGCGGCGGCAGCGGCCTGCACATCCTGCTTCCCATGGGGAGGCGGCTCACCCACGAGCCGGTCCGCCAATTCGCCGAGCTGCTGGCGGGGGTGATCGTCCGCCGCCTGCCCGACATCGCGACCACGGCGCGCTCGATCCCGGCCCGCCGCGGCCGGGTCTACGTGGACGCCCTCCAGAACGGCCGCGGCAAGCTCCTGGCCGCTCCCTACTGCGTCCGCCCCCGCCCCGGCGCCACCGTCTCGACCCCGCTCGACTGGAAAGAGGTCAACAGCAAGCTGGACCCGGGCGCCTTCACCCTGAAGACCGTGCCGGAACGGCTCCGCAAGCGGAAGAGCGATCCGCTGCTACCGGTGATGGAGGAGCAGCCGGATCTGGAGCGGGTGGTGGCGGTGCTGTCGGAGAAGCTGTAGAGTGGCTGAATGATTACCGTGCGCGCCGAAGCCGCGGCAGACATTCCAGCGGTTCATCGGGTCAATGAGCTGGCCTTCGGTCGGCCGGGCGAGGCGGATCTGGTGGATGCGCTCCGTGCGGCCGCTCGCCCCTATGTCTCGCTCGTCGCCGCCGATGAGGGACAGGTGGTCGGGCACATCTTCTTCAGCCCCGTCACGCTGGAGGCGGAGGATTCTGCCTGTGCCATCCTGGGTCTCGCACCGATGGCGGTGTTACCTGAGTATCAGCGGCGAGGCATCGGCTCTCAGTTGGTACGGGCCGGCCTGGAAGAATGCCGGCGGATCGGCTGCGACGTGGTCGTGGTCTTGGGGCACCCCGAATATTACCCGCGCTTCGGCTTCGTCCCGGCAGGTCGGAAGGGGCTCCAGTGCGAGTATCCGGTGCCTGACGAAGTGTTCATGGTGGTGGAGCTCAAGTCCGATGCGCTATCGGGGCAGGGCCTGGTGAAATACCGTCCTGAGTTTCGCGAGGTGTGACCCTGAGATCAAGGCCGGGCTCGCGGCCGTCGAGGCGACTTCACCCGGTACCTTCGCGCGCGCGTAAACCAAAATCCATGATGAAGAGGAGGATCGATCATGACGGTTAACGTTCGTGACATCTCCCCTTGGTTGCTCGCTGCGGGGCTCGTCCTCGCCCTCGGCCCGCAATCCTGGGCGCATGCCCAGATCGGGCGCAAGATCTCCGTGGGGGATTACCCGTCCATGAAGGAGGGCTCGCCTGGGCTCGTCCTCATTGAGGTTTCGGACTTCCAGTGACCGTACTGCGGCCAGAGCGCCCGTGAGGTGCTCCCGCAAATCGACGAGAAATTCATTGAGACCGGCAAGGTCGAGCTCGTCTTTCTCGACCTGCCTCTGCAGATGCATTCGAACGCTTTCAAGGCCGCGGAGGCGGCGGCGTGCGCGGGCGATCAGAAAAAGTTCTGGGAGATGCACAATCTCCTGTTCATCCATCAACATGAGCTGGCTCCGGAGCAGCTTTCAGGGTACGCCCAGACGATCGAGCTGGACCTCCCGGCCTTCCAGAAGTGCCTCTCCAGCGGGCGCCACGAGGGAGAGATCCGCGGCAGCATCCGACTGGCCAACAGCCTTGGCATCACCGGCACTCCGGCCTACGTGCTCGCGCGCAGAATTCCGGGCGGCGACAAGGTCCAGGTCCTGGAAATCGTCCATGGCGTGCGGCCGTACGAGGAGCTGGAGAAAAAGATCAACGCTCTTCTGGCCTCGAAGTAGGCGCAGCTCGAGTGGAGGGGAGAATGCCTGACAACACCGCAACCGTATACCTGGAGCCGACGCAGGAGTCCGGCCGGGCGTTGATGCTGCGCCGGATCGAGGGCGGCGTCGTGATGTTGAACCTGCTTCGGTTCCGGGAGGTCGCGGACTATTCCGCCTCGCCCGAGCTGGCGCTGGAAACGCCGATCAGTGGCGAGGCGGCGTATCAGCTTTATATGGAGCATACGCTGCCGTTCCTCCGGAAGAGCGGCGGCGAGGTGATTTTCTATGGTGAGGGCGGGCAATTTCTGATCGGTCCGACGAGCGAGCGATGGGACGCGGCCATGCTGGTCCGGCAGCGGAGCCTCCAGGATTTCATGGCGTTCGCGTCGGATCGGGAGTACATGGCCGGGCTCGGCCACCGGATCGCCGCCCTCGCGGATTCACGGCTGCTGCCGCTCGTCGAGGAGCCGCTCGCGGAGCCCCGGAAATCCTATCGGAAGGGCGCGGTGGGAGCCCTGATGGACGAATACGAG
>JAICSG010000033.1 GCA_025937035.1 Thermoanaerobaculia bacterium
GGCCACGTCACCGGCTTCGCGGAGCGGCGGGAGGCGTGGGATCTGGATTGGAAACGGCTGCCTTAACTCTACTTTGTCAGATTGCCGGCCGGAGAGTGCCGCCCCTTCGGGGCTGACCCTCACTCCCCAACCCCTCTCTCCCCGCCTCCCCCCCACCTGACGGGAGAGAGGGGCTCGAACGACTCTCTCCAACGGTCTTTCTCCCTCTTCTCCCGTCAGGTGGGGGGGAGGCGGGGAGAAGAGGGCCGGGGTGATGAGGGCCAACGGACCGGGGACGCCAAAGTTGACGAAGTAAGAGTGAGCCGCCTCACCCCTTGTGCGGCCGGAACACGATGTCGAACACCGGCTTCCAGGTCTTGCCGCCGTCGCGGGAGGACTCCGCGGTCTCCCGGACTCCCCCCTTCTCGGGATACCACACGGCGCGCAGCGTCTCCGGATGGCCGTCGACGATCTGGGTGCCGCTGAGGGTCATCCGGCCGTTCTCGAACCGCCCCTCGACGACCAGAAGCTGGCCCCGGTTCGTCACCCAACTCTGGTGCCAGACCTTGCGGGACGCATCGTAG
The DNA here is from genome assembly GCA_025937035.1 of Thermoanaerobaculia bacterium. Classification (GTDB taxonomy): domain Bacteria; phylum Acidobacteriota; class Thermoanaerobaculia; order Multivoradales; family UBA5704; genus DATARR01. The sequence continues at coordinate 564 of JAICSG010000033.1, forward strand.
ATACTGAAGCTCTGGCCGACCAGGCCGTTCGTCTGCTCGTAGACCTCGCGCAGAGCGCAGCCGTCGAGGATGACGTCCACGTGGTTGCGCGCCACCACCTTGCCGGGCGCGTCGACGTCGAAGGCGTCCCAGTCGCCCACCCAGAAATCGAATTGGCGGTGCTCCGGCGAGGCGCAGCTCCTGGAGGTCTTGGGAGCGGCCGTCTGCGCGTGGCTTGGCCAGGAGGCCAAGAGCAGGATTGTGACCCATGCTTTCAGGGCTCTCATCGCGGTGGATTCTACAGGAGCGCGGAAGATGCGTCCGGGCTGCCTCGGACGCCTTGCCAAAGGAGCCGAGGATTCATTCTTGTTTTGCTATGAAAGAAATCGTAATCTTCGTTCGGAAAGCCGCTCCAGCGCAGCCGGCAGGACGCCGGAGGGGTCCCCTTTCTCCCCGGGACCTGCCGGCGTGGCCGACGGGCCCGGGTCCGCTCGGACCGGCCGCTGACGACCTCCGCCGAATGTTCCGTCCCGCCGGCCGGAGCTCCCGTCCTCCACGAAAAACGGTTCCTCAAGATGGACGGACCGTCCGGCCTTCCGGGGGAATGTTCCGTCCACTGGGACGGATGTTCCATCCAGATGGACGAATGTTCCAACCTTCCGGGGGACGTTCCGTCCCTTTTGGGGAATGTTCCGTCGGTTTGGACGGACGTTCCGTCCGCTGGGGAGAATGTTCCAGACGAGCGATGGAACATTCGTCCAAGCCGATGGAACATCCGTCCCAGTGGACGGAACATTCCCCCGTCGGGACGGGCGTCTCAGCTCCCGGGGCTCGGGCTCACCTTGCGGTACCGGGTGGCCCTTCCTCCACTTCCGAAGCGCAGCGGCTCGATCCGGCCCTCTCCCTGAAGGTTCCAGAGGGCCCGGTGAAGGGACGTGCGGTTCGGCGTATATCCCAGAGCCCGGCAGAGGTCCTTCTTTTCGAACTCCTCTCCGAGCGCCTCCAGGGCCGCCTCGACATCTTCGAGGAGCTCCCCCGCCCCGCGCCGTGCCCGGGGAGCTGAAGGAGCGGGCGCGGGAGGGGCGGGCTCGATAGGAGTGGGCTCGGGAGGGGTGGACGGGCCCGCCGGCGCCTCCTCCGTGGCCTTCAGCCAGAGGCTGTCGAGCGCCTCGACCCTGGCCCGGTGCCCTTCCTGGAGCATCTCGATGCCGGCGCGGAGCTCCGCGTCGAGCTGCCGCCGGCGCCGCTGGTACTCGGCGTGATCCACAGGGGTCTCCTCCATCTCTGCTTCGGGAATCTCCAAGATAGCACCTCGCACCTCGGAGTAGAATCCGACCGCACGCGCGAGCACTGTCCAGATCGGAGGCTCCCATGAAGAGAGTTACTGGTATCGGAGGCATCTTCTTCCACGCGAAGGACCCTGTGGCGCTGCGCGCCTGGTACAAGCGGCACTTGGGCATCGACGTGCAAGAGTGGGGTGGCACGGCATTCACCTGGACCGACGAGGCGGGAAACCCGGCCAAGGGAACAACCGTCTGGTCCATTGGAGCGGCTGACAGCAACCACTTCGCCCCGAGCACCTCGTCCTTCATGGTGAATTATCGGGTCGAAGACCTGACCTCTCTGCTCCAGGCGTTACGGGACGAGGGCTGCCACGTGCTGGAGAAGACCGACGACTCCGAGTACGGGAAGTTCGGTTGGGTCCTCGATCCCGAGGGAAACAAGGTCGAGCTCTGGCAGCCTCCTCCCGGGCAATAGCCGTTCGGGCCACGCGGCAAGGCGGCATAGCATGCGGATCACGTAGGGCTCACACCCACTGCAGCTCCCGCTCCTCCTCCGGCGCGCGCACCCGCACCGCGCCGCTGGCCACCGTCGGCCCGGGGTCCTCCCGGAAGCGCCGGGAGATCTCCCGCGGATCTCCCCCGTCCCCGGCCTCGACGCCCACCCAGCGGTTGCGGCCGCTCCTCTTGGCGGCGTACAGCCCGAGGTCGGCGATGGCGACGATCTCCTGCCAGCCGACCGCCCGCGGGCGGGACGGCGCGAAGGGGTAGGCCGCGAAGCCGATCGAGCAGGTCCGCCGCAGCTCGGTGCCGTCCTCCAGGCGGAAGCCGTGGGCCGCCACCGCCGAGCGGATCTTCTCCGCCAGCACGGGCGCGTCCCCGCGGTCGCAGAAGCGGGTCACGATGAGGAACTCCTCGCCACCCCAGCGCACCACGTGGTCGGAGGCCCGGCAGGTCGCCCTCAGGAGGCCCGCCGTCTGGCTCAGCACGGCGTCTCCCGCCGCGTGGCCGTAGGTGTCGTTGACGCTCTTGAAGTGGTCGAGATCGAGGATCAGGAAGACCAGGTCCGCCTCGCCCGCGTCCGCGTGCCCGTCCTCGTGCCGGCGCGCCGAGAGGTCGAGGTCGCTCTCGATCCCCTGCTCCAGGAAGCGGCGGTTGCGCAGCCGTGTCAGCGGATCGGTGAGGCTGGCCTCCTCGATCCGCGCGTAGGCCACCTCCAGCTCCCGGTTCTTCTCGGCGAGGGTCTGGGTCCGTTCCCGCACGATCCGCTCGAGCTCCCGGCCGCGCGCCTGGAGGCGGCGGACCCGCAGCCGGTAGGCGCCGTACGCCAGGGCCAGGACGGCCAGCGCCACGAGGGCGCGGAACGCCGCCGTCTGGTAGAACGCGGGGAGGACTCTCACCGGCAGCCGGATCTCTGAAGGGCTCCAGAGCCCGGCGCGGTTGGTCCCCTGGACGCGCAGCGTGTAGCTCCCCGGCGGCAGGCTCGTATAGGCGACCGAGCGCTGGGAGGCGTCCGCCAGGGTCCAGCGGTCGTCGAAGCCGTCCAGCCGGTAGCGGTAGGCGTTGCGCGAGGGCGCCGTGAGGTCGAGCGCCGCGAACTCCAGCCGGAAGCCCTTCTCCCCCGGCCTCAGGGTCAGCCGGCCGAGCCGGGCCGCGCCCCGCCGCTCGGCGCCGTTCACGCGCAGCCCGGTGACGACGACCGGCGGCTGGTAGGTCCAGGGGGCGATCCGGTCCGGCCGCACCTCCAGCAGCCCCTCGGGGGAGCCGAAGAGGAGCGATCCCCAGGAGGTCCGCGAGCGGCTGGCGATGAAGAAGTCGTGGAAGGCGCAGCCGTCCGCCGGCCCGAATTCCTGCCATTTCCAGGTCCTGGGATCGACGCGCAGCCGGGGGCCGAGCCAGATCCACCCCTGGTCGTCCTCGATCAGCGCCTCGACCGGCCCCGGCGGGCGGCCCAGCCGCGGCGCCACGGGATCGAAGCGGGCCGTCCGGCCGTCCCAGGAGCGCAGGACGCACGCGCCTCCCTGCGTGGCCACCCAGAGGCGGCCGTCGCGGGCGATCATCAGATCGGGCACCCAGTTGGCCGGCAGACCGTCCGGCTGCCCCGGCTGAGAGAGGATGCGCGCCGCCGTGCCCCGGACGGGATCGAAGGCGTTGAGGCCGCTGTCGGTGCCCACCCAGAGCGTGCCGTGGGCGTCGAAGGCGAGCGCCTCCACCGCGATCCCGGAGAGCGAGGCCGGGTCGTCCGGCCGATGGCGGAAGGCTCTGGCCTTCAAGGTCTGGGGATCGATTCGCGCCATCCCCTCGGCGGCGCCGGCCCAGAGGGCGCCGTCCGGCCCGAAGGCCATCGTCCGGATCGGCCCGCCGGGCAGCCCCTGGGCCTCGGAGAGCCGCTCGAAACGCCGCGCGCCGGGCCGCAGGCGGTGCAGCATCCCATTGAGCGTGGCCACCCAGACCGCGCCGTCCGGCCCCTGGGCCAGGCAGGTGATCGAGCCGTCCGCCAGGGCTCCGGGATCTTTGGGATCGGGACGATAGGCGCCGGTCCGCCGCCCCTCGCGGTCCAGCAGATCGACGCCGTTGCCGTTGGTCCCCACCCACACCGTGCCGTCCCGCGTCTGGAGAGTCCGCACGACCTCGGGGTGGCTCAAGCCCTCCGGCCGGTTGGGGCTGTAGCGGAGCGTCCGGAAGGCCCGCGCCGCGGGGTCGTGGCGGGCGATCCCCTGTCCCCAGGAGCCCACCCAGACGGCGCCCGAGCGGTCCTGGAGCAGCGCGCCCACGCGGTCGCTGCCAATCGTGCTCTCCAGGGCGGGGTCGTGCCGCAGGCGGGCGACGATCTCCAGGGACGCGGGATCGACCACGTCGATGCCGCCGCCGAAGGTGGCGATCCAGACCTCGTCCGGCGCCACCTGGACGATCCCGTAGACCCAGAAGTGGCTCAGGCCCTTGGGGCCGGGCACGAAGCGGTGGAGCTCGCCGGTGCGGGGATCGAGCACCGCCGCGCCGTCGTCGGTGGTGCCGATCCAGATCCGCCCGCGCGCGTCCTCCGTGAGCTTGGAGACGAGATGGCCGGCGAGCGATCCCTTCACTTTGGGATCGGAAGCCACGCGCTCGAACCCCTGCTCTTCGCCGCGCCGGACCTGCAAGCCGGCCTGGCTCCCCACCCAGAGCCGTCCGGCGCGGTCGATCAGGAGCCCGCGCACGCGGTCGTCGGCCAGGCTGCGCGGATCTTTCGGATCGTGCCGGAAGTGGTCGATGCGCCCCGAGTGGGGATCGAGGCGGTCGAGCCCCTCGTAGGTGGCGATCCACAGCCGCCCGGAGCGGTCCTCGGCCATCGCCTCGACCCGGTCGTGCGACAGGCTCGCGGGATTTTTGGGATCGTGCTGGTAGCGCCTGAAGGTCTCGGTGGCGGGATCGTAGACCGAGAGCCCGCTGCTGAAGGTGCCGATCCAGAGCCGGCCGTCCGCGGCGGCGAGGAGCGACCGCACGTAGCTTCCGCCGAGGGTGCGCGGGTCGTGGGGATCGGATTTGTAGACCCGGAATTGATAGCCGTCGTAGCGGACCAGACCGCCCTGAGTGCCGATCCAGAGGAACCCCTGGCGATCCTGGGTCAGGGCCGTGCACAGGTGGGCGGGGACCTCGTCCGGGACCGCCACCCGCTGGAACGAGACGAGGCCGCTCCGGGGCGGCGAGGCCTGGGCGACGCTTGCGAGTAAGGCGAGGAGGAGAACGGCGCTGCGGGACATCTGGGGTGGGATGGTAGCGCAGCCCCCGGCCCCCTACGGCGCCAGCCCGTACGGCTGCAGCAGCTTCGCCGCCTGGTCCAGGGCCCGGTCGGCCTCCACCAGCAGGTAGCTCAGCTCGTTGTCGCGCCCGGCCATGCAGGCCTGCCCTACCTTGCCGAGAGCCTGATAGGCGTCGCGCAGCGCCTGGTTGACGTTGGTGTCCGGGGAGGCCCAGAGGGTGGAGTCGTCGAGCATCCTGGGGACGGTCTTGGTCAGATCGGAGCAGGATGGAATGATGTCGACGTTCGCCCCCTGGCGGAAGCGCTGGAAGATCGGCTTGACGGCGCGCTTCACGTCCGCCGCCCTGGTCGCGTAGGTGGCGTGCCAGGCGGCCATGCGGTTGCGCAGGTCGTCGGCGGCCTGCTTCTGCTGGGCCTCCCGCTGGAGCGCCGCGTCGCTGGTGCCGAGGCGCAGGATGGCGCGCACGTCCTGCCGGTGCGCGCGGCTCTCCTTCACCGCCAGCTCCAGGTCGTAGGGCTCCACCTCCACGATGTGGGTCTGCGGCGCCTCTTGGGCCCCCCACTGCCAGAAGGCGCGGTCGAAGGCGGCGGGCGTGGCCCCGCCCAGCGTCTGCAGGGCCTGCTCGTCGGTCTTGCCCGCGGCGTAGGCGGCGATCATCCGGTGGACCCCCTCGACGCCGTAGCGGGTCTCGATGAAGTTGATCATCCAGGCCGCCTCGGCGTAGGCGAGGTCCACGAGCTGCGGCTCGGCGAAGCCGCGGAGGATGGGATCGACGGTCGGGAAGGAGAGCACGCGGTTGGTGCGGACCAGGTCCGGCAGGGGGTTGATCCGCCCCATCCCCATCTCGATGTGCTGCGCCAGCCCCTCCTGGAACCAGTGCGGCGCCTGATCGTGGGTCGCGGCGGCGATCATGGCGTGCGCCAGCTCGTGCGAGAGGATGGCCACCAGCTTCGGATGCAGGCTCCGGATCTCCGCGAACGGCACCCGCACCTTGCCGTCGAAAAGGCCGATCACCCCCAGGTCGCCGCCAAAATTCTCGTAGAAGTCCCGGATGGGGAAGATGCAGACCTCGACCGGCTTGTCGCCGCTCCCCGGGATCCAGCGCTCCAATCGATGGCGCTCCTTTTCGAGCACCTCCGCCACCCCGCGCGCGTAGCGGTCGCCGGTCGCCTTGGGATAGCGCACCTCGAAGTGGTCCGACTTGTAGACGGCGTAGGAGGCGGCGAGATCCCGGTCCAGCTTGAGCTGCTTGCGGCGGCGCTCTCCCCGCGGGGTGGGCAGCTGGCGGTCCGCCTTCTCGGAGAGCTTGATCGCCGTGTCGTACTCGCCGGCGGCGGCGTAGAGCTCGGAGAGGGCGAAGAGCGTTCCGGCGGTGGGCCGGCGGCTGGCGAAGTCGTTCTTGGCCAGATGGATGAGGAGCTGGCGGGCCTCGTCCCGGCGGTCGAGTTGGCGGAGCGCCTGGGCCCGCAGGCGGACCAGCGAGGCCGGCGCGCGGTCGATGCCGGCCACCAGCGGCCCGGTGAGGGTCAGCAGATCCTTCCAGCGGTTCTGCTCGGCCAGGGCCCGGGCCGCCAGCTCGGCGAGCCGGAGCCTCCGGGGCTGCAGGGTCTCTCCGGGAGCCGACTGCTGGAGCGACGGCAGGTCCGCGAGCGCCTTCTCCTCGGCGTGCCGGCCCCAGGTTTTGGCGTCCTCCACCGGGGTGCCCTCGGCGGCCAGCCCGGACCCTCCCGGCACGAGTAGCTCACCGCAGCCCACGGTCAGCCGCAGCGACTGGCCGCAGGTGGCGGCCTGCGCGCCAACCGGCAGCGGCAACGGCCGGCGGGCCCCCTCCGGAGACACGCGCGGCTCCTCGGGATCGCCGAGATGGAATTCCGGGAAGAGCTTGGGACGGGTGAGCAGGTACGCGGCCACGGGATCGTCGAAGAGCTCGGCGCGGGCCGCCGGCTCCAGATGCCAGGCCTGGAGCAGGAGCGTCTCCGCCTCCTCCAGCCGGTCCTCGGCGGCGGCCCGGCGGGCGGCGGTGTACCAGGGCTCGGCCAGGCGCGAGCCGGTCTGGGTCAGCAGCGCCAGCTCGGCGTCCCCGAGATCCTCCTGGTCGGTCAGCTCCTTGCCGAACGCCGATTCCAGGTGGAGGGCGTCGGTGTCGAGGCCGCCCTCGATCGCCGCGTCATAGAACGCCTGCGTCTGCTCCCGCTGGAGCCGGCGGAAGGCCAGGCGGGCGCGGAGCAGGTCGGCCAGCGGGGCTTTGGAAGAAAATTGCAGGCCGACCAGGGCGTCGCCGGCGGCCTTGAGCTCCGATTCCAGCAGGAGGTACTGCGCGCGCCAGAGAGTCTGGACCTCGCGCAGGGCCGGATCGGCGGCCGGCGCGGCCAGCCGCCGCTCGATCTCCTCGCGGTCCTTCCCCTCGGCCAGGGCCCAGCGCAGGGGCCCCAGCGGGCCGAGACGGAGAAAGCCCGCGTCGGTCACCGGAGGCGGCGCCGTCCGGGCGATGCGCGCCTCCGGGGCGGACCCGGCCGCCAGCCACATCCAGAGCCCCACGGCGGCCCCCGCCGCCACCGTGGCGGCGCCGGCGATCAGGGCCAGCCGCTTCTTCCCGGCTCGGGCCAGCAGGAACGCGCCGGTGGCTCCGGCGAGGCCCAGGGCGAAGAGAGCCAGGGGGAGCCAGGCGGGCGGTCCTGAAGGCGCGGGAGACGCCTCGGCGGCGCGGGGAGCGGACCGGCGCGCGGCCGGCCTGGCCTTGACGTCCGCCTTGGGCGGAGCCCCCGCGGGCTCGGCGCTGATGCGGACGCTCTCGATCTTCCAGCCCCCCTCGTCGACCAGATGGAGGATGAGCGTCTCGTCCAGGCCGGAGGCGAGCTCCACGCCGAAGGCGGCCGTCTGGGGCCCCAGCCTCGGCCCCGGGGTGAGGAGCTGCCAGGAGGCCCCGTCGGCCGGCCCGGCGCGCACGCCGATCTCCTCCAGGGCGGGCCCGCGCCCCAGGCGGCGCAGCGGCGCGCCGGCGGAGAGCTTCTCCCACCAGGCCTCGGGCCCCCGCTGGAGATAGTCCGCCGCGAGCCCCACCGCCGCCCGCTCGGCCTCCGAAAGCTCCCGCGGCCTGGGCAGCTCGCCCAGAGCCGGCTTGCCGCCGGCGGCGGGCGCCGGCCCGGCACCGGCCAGGACGGTCCCCAGGATCAATACGGCTGTAGCGTGCAACAACCTAGAGCTCCGGGTCACCGGCCCCCTTCTTTCCACTGGATATCTCAAGATACCATGAGCGGGGACGGGGAAACGTTTCGGGGACGGGCCCCACCCGGCGAGACAGAGCGGCGGAGGCTCTCGTCCGCGTTGACCCTCCCTGGAAACTGCCTTACAGTCACCTTGGAGGAAATGCCGATGCTGGCGGATCTCAAGATCAGGGTTGAACAGGAGCTGCTCGAACGGGCCGAGGCTTTTTCCCGCAAAACGGGGAGATCGGTCTCTGAGATCATCTCGGACTATCTCCAGAGGCTGCCCGAGCCGTCCGAAGAGCCGATCCGCGCGGCCCCTATCGTGAGATCCCTGCGCGGAGCCTTGCGGGGGAGCGGCCTCACGGAAGAGGACTACCACCGCTACCTCGAAAGGAAATACCGTTGAGGGTTCTTTTCGATACCAACGTAGTCCTCGATCTCCTCCTCGACCGCGCCCCTTTCGCTGAGGTCTCGTGATCCATGAGGCGGCCCGCCAGACCGGAGCCGAGGCCATCGTGACGAGAAACAAGCCCGATTTCCTCCGGGCCGAGATCCCTGCCCATTCGCCGGAGGAAATGATCCAGATTCTCGAGCAGCGCTCCTCGACCAATGAGGGCTGACCCCCTCCCCACCATTATTCTCGGCGCCGGGGCCGCCGGGCTCCTGGCGGCGATCTTCGCGGCGGGGCCCCCAGGAAACCGCCGGCGGGTCCTGCTCCTCGAACGCACCCGTGACGGCGGCCGGAAGATCCTGGTGAGCGGCGGCGGGCGGTGCAACGTCCTCCCCTCGGCGGTCGATCCCTCGCGCTTCGTCACCGGCTCCTCCCCCAACACGCTGCGCAAGATCCTCAGCTCATGGCCGCTTCCGGAGCAGCGCCGGTTCTTCGAGGAGGAGGTTGGAATCCCGCTCGCCCTGGAACCGGAGACGGGCAAGCTGTTCCCCGTCTCCAACAGCTCGCGCGAGGTGCGCGACAAGCTCATGGCCCTCGCCCGGCGGCGCGGCGCCGAGATCCGCTTCGAGGCCCTGGCGCAGGATCTCGCGCCTCCCCGGGACGGCCAGCCCTGGATCGTAATTCTTTCGAATGGCGAAACCATCCCCGCCGCCGCCGTGATCGTGGCCACCGGCGGCTTCTCCCTGCCGGGCACGGGGAGCGACGGCACCGGCTTCGAGATCGTCCGCCGGCTGGGGCACACTGTCCATCCCACCTATCCCGCACTGACGCCGCTGACGCTCGATCCCCCGCGCTACGCGCCTCTCGCCGGGATCTCGCGCACGGTGATCCTCAGCGCTCCCGGCCCCAAACGTGCCTTCACCTCTCACGGTGGCTTCCTGTTCACCCATCGCGGCTACAGCGGCCCGGCCGTGCTCGATGTCTCCCATTGGGCGGTGCGCTCGCGATTGGCGGGCGGGCCTTTGCAACCTTTTTTCGTGCAGTGGACGGAAATGGATTCCGACGCCTGGGACCGCCTGCTGCGCGAGAGCACCGGGACCGTGATCAGTCTGCTCCGGAGATATCTGCAGGAACGTCTGGCCGAGGCGCTGCTGGCGGACGCCGGCGTGGACGGCACCAGCGGCCTCGCCCAGCTCCGCCGCGAGGAGCGCCGCCGGCTGGTGGAGGCGCTCGCCCATCATCCTCTGCCCTGGACGGGGGACGAGGGGTACCGCAAGGCCGAGGTCACCGGCGGCGGCGTGGCGCTCTCTGAGATCGATCCCCGCACCTTGGAAAGCCGCCTCCACCCCGGCCTCTTCCTCTGCGGCGAGATCCTCGACGCCTTCGGCCCCATCGGCGGCTACAACTTTCTCTGGGCCTGGGCGACCGGCCGGGCGGCGGGGCTGGGGGTCGCGGCGTAAGGAACGGCCGTCATCCAGCACATCGTCACGAAACGAATCGGCTTTCCAGATCATCTCCTCCCAAAGCTTGTGCAGATCACCTCGATCCGGCATCTGCCGTGCCGGATCTTTTTGGGAGGACGTCATGAATCCGAGAGATTCGCTGTCCCGGTGTTGCCGTAATCTTGCGATTTTCCTGCTGGCCTTGCTCGCGGGATGGGCCGCCCCCGCCGCGGCCCAGAGCACGGCCCCCTACGTCTTCTTCCTGCTCGACACCTCGGGCTCGATGAATTTCAGCCCGCCGTGCACACAGACCCAGATCGACGCGGGAGCCTGCGGATTCCTCTGCCCGACCGGCGACTGCTTCGTGCCGATGCTGGGGGACGACCCCGCCTCCAAGCTCTACCAGCTCAAAGCGGGGGTCTACAACTCGATCGCCCAGCGCGACGATCTTCTCTTCGGATTCGCGAGCTTCAACCAGGACCAACTGAGCGCGCGCGCCAAACACTGGATGTATCAGGCTACCAGCAACGGTGTCTATCTAGGCAGTACCCTGGGCTACTTCCCCGCCGCCGGCGCCCGGGAGGTGTTCGGGCTCACCTGGGCCTGCGGCAGCGGGCTCGGCGACAATGGGGTCGGTTGTGCTTCCACCAACCCCGCAGACCTCAACGATCTCTGGGAGCTGACCCGGGTGCAGCGCCTGCCGAAGGGGGGCCTCTCGTTCAACCAGAGCCTCATCTTCTACATCCGCGGCGCCGGAATCACCTACAAGGTGACCTATACGCCCAGCGGCACCGCCGTGCCGGGAGCGAGCGTCATCAAGACCTCCGTCAGCATCTACAAGTGCACCAATTCCTCCTGCTCGACGAGCACCCTGGTCGTGTCCTCGCCTGCCGTGGTGTCCTGGTCGCTGGTGGGCGATTTCCTCTCCTGGGACCTCAGCCCCCTGCGCACCGACCCCGAGCTCGGCTATTTCAACCAATCGTCCGCCGACGACGCCACGGCGTCGAACACCTGCTCGGGTTGGGAACCCAATACCGATACAAATTCCGACAAGTATCCCGATACCACGGGTTACTCGCTGCATTGGTTTACCGACAGCTCGGACCCGCGAGGCTTCTACTACACCGTGGGCGACGTGATCCCTCTCGATTGGAGCAACAGTCACAAGCTCGACGTCGAAAAGCACCTCGCTCCGAACCTGGCGATCAATTCCACGGCGACCCCGGACTTCCGGATCGCGACCTATCTCAAGGACCTCCCGCAGAGCCCCGACACCTTCCTGCGGCTCAAGACCGAGCACTATCCGCCCCTGATCGCCTATGGCACGACGCCGCTGGGAGAATCCCTGAGCTCCTTCGGCACCTGGTACTCGGGATGGCAGGCGGTGGCCGCCCCGCGAGACCCCGACTGGGCCAACCGCCACACCTCCTTGGTCCTGCTCACCGACGGTGCCGGAGTGATCTGCAGCGTCGACCCCTGCGGCCAGGCGAGCACCCTGTACTCCCAGTATGGGATCAGGACCTTCGTCGTGGCCTTCGGCGGCCAGGCCGTCGCCGGCGGCACGCTCGAATGCACCGCGGCGAACGGCGGCACCACGGCCCCCTACTATCCGCAGACCCGGCAGGAGCTGACCGACGACCTGGCCCTGATCTACGCCGCGGCGGCCAACCCGTAGCGGCGGCGGCTCTCCGCGGGGCCCGTCTCGCGGAGAGCCTGCCTTTTCCTGTAGTCTTCCCCTCCAAGACCGCTCTTCTCTGGAGGAAAGACATGCAGGACCCTCTGAGCTCCCTGCCGCTGGTCCATGGCATCGACGTCTCCAAATCCCAAGCCACGGTGAATTGGACCGCCGTGAAAAGCGCCGGCTACGCCTTCGCCTATGTCAAAGCCACGGACGGCGAGACGTACGTCGATCCCACGTTCGAGCAGAACTGGACGGGCGCTGCCGCCGCGGGCCTCCTGCGCGGTGCCTATCACTTTTTCCGCGCCGAGGACTCACCGCAGGCCCAGGCCGAATTCTTCTGGCAGACCGTGGGCGGGAACGGCGATCTGCCGCTGGTGATCGACGTCGAGGAGAGCATGAGCCAGACCGCGGCCACCCTGATTTCCAACCTCACGCAGCTCCTCGATCAGCTTCAGCAGCTCTCCGGAAGACGGCCGATGATCTATACCGATCCCGGCTTCTGGAACGGGTTGGGAGCCGACAACTTCGGCGACTATCCCCTCTGGGTCGCCGACTATCCGCCCTCCGGGGTCTACACCCCCACGCTCCCCGCGGGCTGGACCACCTGGGATTTCTGGCAGTACTACGGCGGCCCGCCCTCAGGCTCCACCGACTACGTGCAGGTCCCCGGGATCACCACGCCCGTGGACCTCGACGTCTTCAACGGCTCGGCGGAGGCGCTGGCGCAGTGGGTGAGGACGGGGACCTGAAGCCGGGCCAGGCTGGTCGCGAGCGCCTCGGAGCTCACTGGTAACACTGCGGCTGCCTGGGGTCTGACGGCTGCGTGTAGCAGAAGAAGGTCCCGCATTCAGTGCAGGACGAATCGGTGCAGTAACTCGCCAGCACATCCCCTGGCGGGCAGAGGTTCCCACCCTGCCATTGATCAGAGCAGCAGAGCACGGTATACGTGTCTTGGGCAACCGCCGTTCTGGCGATGCCGAGACCGAGCGATAACCCGAGAGCAGCGCAAACGCCAACAAAGACTTTGAACCGGGTCATTACCATCTCTCCTATCCGTTGATCGTTCCAGCCGTCCGGGAATGCTCACCAGCCATCTACGGGCGAGCTTCCCTTGCGTACCTTAAGACAATTCTTTATTTGCGTCAACGCCTCAAGATCGTGCCGGTCTCTCTCTTGACCCGCCCCCCTCCCCGGAGAGACAGTAGGCCAGGAGGGGCGGCCGGGGCTGGAGCCCCCCGGCATCCTGGAATGAGCAACTTGGAAAGGACCTCCCCATGGCGAGCACCACCGCGGCCGAACCAGCCCTCCAGCTCAGAATCCGCAGAAGCAACGAGCGCGGCTACGAGGATTTCGGCTGGGCCGACAACTGGATGACCTTCTCGTTCTCCGGCTATCACGACCCCGCCTGGATGCGCTTCGGACCGCTGCGGGTGATGGTGGAGAACTACATCCA
>JAICSG010000434.1 GCA_025937035.1 Thermoanaerobaculia bacterium
GAACAGCCCGCTCAGGGCAAAGCGAAAAGAAAACTGCCCCGCCGCCCATGAAGGGCTCAAAGTAGCAATCAAAATTTTTCGGGAATAGCTCTAATATGTGCCTACTCAGGCGGCGCTTCCCACCAGGCCACTTTACGATCGGGAGAGGCTTAATCTGTTGCTCCTTGGAGGACGACATATCGGCGAGTCTACCTGAATGACTGGTAGGTCCCGCCAAGACGAACTCCCGGACGAAGCAGGTACCCCCAAACCTTTCTCCTGATAGCCTGGTGTTCAGCCATGTGACAGGTACCTCGTCGGATCCATAGAGCTTTCGAGCAACACCAGACCTTAGACATTGGTGCGCAAGGCCTTCAACCTATCCTTTGTCAAGATTCTACAATCTATGCGAAGCGAGGTCAACAACCTGTTTCCTCGGAAGATTGTGCCGGAGGAAATTCCCTTAGCTATGTCTCTGCCCTGCGGCGCCAGGCACACAGCGCCCTTGTAGTCCGATTACCCCACCTTCCGCAACCCCTCCGGCAAAGCCCCCAGCAGCCCCCCCTCGAACGACCGCTGATCCGTCAACGCCAGCCGCTCGGCCATGCCGGGGGCGAGGACCTGGTGCTTGCGGATCTGGTCGAGACGGGTGGCGATGTCTTCCATGGTCTCGTCGCGGGTGGTCCAGCGGCGACGGTCGAAGCGGGCGAGGTTGAGGGGGACGGTGTAGGCTCGCAGGGTCTTCTCGCGGGCGAGGTTGAAGAAGGGCTCGAAGTAGGACATCACCAGCTCTCGCAGGCTGCGGAAGACCGGGTCCCGGTAGCGCAGGCCCACGAAGTTCGACTTGGCGACCGCTCCCCAGCCCCCCTCGATCTTGAAGACGGCCAGGATGTGGTCGTCGTCGTGCCCTTCCCAGGGGAGCAGGTCCACGATCCGGGGAGGGAAGCCGATCCGGCGCAGGGCCGCGGCGGCGAGGACTCCGCCATCGAAGCAGTGCCCCTTGCGGTCGCGCAGCACGCTCGCCGGACAGCGGTAGACCGGCTCGGCGCTGTAGGTGATCCCGTCCAGGAATTCCTGGATGGCGGGCGGGCTGTCCAGCCCGGGCGGGAACGGCAGATCGGGATCGTCCCGGCGTTGAGTCACGCGGCCTCCTTCATGGCGGGGGAGGATAGCGCGGATGGGCGCCGGGGTGGCCCCCGTCGTAAGATGAGAGTGGAGGGGAAAGGAGCGCCATCATGAAGATCCTCGGTTTCCGGGACGCCCTGCTCTTGATCAGCCTGCTGCTGCTGGCCGTCCCGGCCTGTGCTCAGACGGGCAAGCCCGCGGGCAAATCGCCAGTCCGGCCCCAGGCCGGCAAGGCCTCGCCCGACGTCGAGGCGATGTTTCCACACGCCTGCTACAAGGGGATCGAGACGGACAAGGACGTCTGCCTCAAGAACGGCCGGTCCGAGGGGCCGCCGGTCGTGGAGCTCCGCCCGGAGAGGGCCACCGGCGATCTCGACGGCGACGGCGCTCCCGAGACGGCCCTGCTGCTGACCAAGAATCCGGGCGATCCGCTCCAGCAGACCTATCTGGTCGTGGCGGCCTGGCGGGGGGACCGGATCACCACCATGGCGACCGCCCTCCTGGGGACCCAGGTCAACGTGCAGTCGTTCACCATCTCCGGCGGCAAGATCCACCTCCAGGGCAACCGCTCCGCCTCCGCCCGGACGGCGATGATGCCGGTGACGCTGACCTATTCGCTTCGCGAGGGGAAACTGGTGGAGGAAATGTAGGGGCCTGCCCCCGCCCGGGCATGAATGCCCGGGCTACGATTCAAACGAAAAGCCGGGTAAACCCGGCTCCTCAATCAGCTCCTGCCTGTCTTCAGAGCCGGCTTCAGCCGGCTTTTCGGTTGCGGCGAAGCCCGGGGATTGATCCCCAGCCTTTCTACCCCGCCTTCGCCTCCAGCACCGCCTGATCGCGGAGCTTGGCGGCGGCGGGGGAGAGGGGGGCGTCGGTGAGGATCTTGTTGATCCGCTCCATGGCTTTGATGGTATCACCCACGCTGCGGTAGAGGACCACCTCGCCGTAGAGGTTGTCGGCGAGGACGTTCAGGCGCTCGATCACCGGCACGACGTAGGGGCCCTCGGGGTAGCGGCGCAGGTATTCGGCGCCGTTCTTGATGTCGTCGTAGGACTTGGCGACGGCCGAGAGGCGCGCGTCGGCCAGGCGCTTGAGCTCGGTGTCCTTGGTCTGCTCGGCCATCTGCTGGAGGGCGGCGAGCTCCTGGAGGTTGGGGGCGAGGATGCGGAGGCCCGCGGCGGCGCGCTTGCCCTCGTTGCTCTGCGGTCCGGCCTCCCAGGCCTTCAGATACTGGGTCACCGCCTCGGTCCGGTTGCCCAGGCGGGCGTAGGCGTCGCCCAGGGCCAGGGCCACCTCGGGCACCTGCGTGGCCTCGGGGAAGTTCGAGAGGAAGCTCTCCAGGAACGAGGTCTCGTAGACCCCGCCGTCGAGGATCTTGACCGCGCGGGGGTAGAGGTCCTTGCGCTTGGCCTCCAGGTCCGCGATCTCGCCGTCGAGCGCCGAGATCAGGTCGCTCTTGGGCTCGACCGCCTTCACGTCCGCCAGCTCCTTACGGTACATCTTGAGCACGGCGCCGTAGTCGCGGGAGAGCACCGGGCGCGCCAGCTCGTCGTCGCGGCGCTTGTGGAGCTTCTCCAGGCGCAGGGAGTCGGACTCCTTCCCCTGCGGCCAGGAGGAGAGAACAGCCTGCTTGACGAAGGCGGTCACCCCCTCGTCCGGCTTGCCGCGGGTCTGGCGCAGGTAGGTGACCAGGGTGGCTTGAGTGCGCTTGCGGTAGTCGTCCGCGGACTTCCGGGCCTGGACGGTCCAGGTCCCCTTGCGGGCCTCGGCGGCGCGCTGCCGCACGTCGGAGAAGGGATGGGTCTGCCAGTAGCCGTACTCCTTGAGCTGGGGGGCGCGGCTCTGCATCAGGTCCCAGAGCCGGCGGGCGCCGTCCGGGCTGTAGCCGGCGGCCGCGGCCAGGCTCTGGCCTTCCTTGTCGGCCTCGTCCTCGTTCTCCCGGCTGTAGCTGCGCAGCAGGAGCTCGCTCACCACCAGGCTGGCCGCCGCGGCGCCCTGGATCAGGTTGCCGCTCGGGTCCTGGTAGCCGACGCGCGGATCGTAGGGCGCCTGCGCCGAGGGGAGATGGCTGCCGCTGCGCGACTCGCCGATGGCGACCCCGGCCACCAGCAGGTTGCCGAGCACGGTCATCAGGGTCTGCCGGCGCTGCATGTGGATGGCGTGCTCGTGGACGACGTGGCCGATCTCGTGGCCGAGGACGTTGGCCAGCATGTCGTCGTCGAGCCCGAGGTCGAGCATGCCGGTGGTGATGAAGATCTGTCCGGCCGGGAGCGCGAAGGCGTTGGGCTCGGGCATCTTCACGATGCCGAAGACGAAGGGGTACTTCTGGTAATCGGACTGCTGGGCGAGCTCGTAGCCGATCTTGGTGACCCGCGCGAGCCGCTCCTGGTCGTCCGCGGACCCGTACTGCTTGACCGCCTCGGCGGCCGCCTTGAGGCTCTCGTCGAAGAGCTTGGGATTGGCGATGGTCTGGGGCTGTCCCCATCCCGGCCGGGCAACCGCGGTGGCCAGGAGGAGGATCGTGAGGATGTTTCGGATCTTCATGGCCTTCCCCTCGAAACGGTCCAAGAGTACCTCATTCAGGCGGGGTCCTACCTCGGGAACAAAACTTCGGCCGGGAAAACTCCCGGGCTCCTTGTGGTAGCTTTCCGCGCATGAGCGACCTGACCATCGAGGTGAGCACCACGAAGTCGTCCATGGAAGAGATCCGGCCGATCCTGGACGCCGGCCTCAAGGAGGCGTTCCCGGGCGGCATGCTGAAGTGGCGCTGGGAGGGGGACGTGATGCATCTCTCCGGCCCCGGGGCCACCGCGACCATCGCGTTGGAGGAGGGGCGGCTGGTGGGCCGGGCCCATCTCAAGCCCCCGGCGAGCCTGATGAAGCCGGTGATCGAGCAGAAGATCTCCGCGGTGATGAAGAAGGTCGCCCTCTGACCTGACGGGGCCCGCTCCCCTCATCGCCGTGGCCCCCCTCCCAAGCCTCCCCGCCGCGTTCCTCCGCCGCGCCGCCGCGGACCCCGAGGAGCCCTGGCTCTTCCGCACCGAGGGTTGGGACTGGCTCTGGTACCCCTGGAAGGAGCTCGCCGGCTGGCTGGAACGCTGGCGGGTGGACCTCTCCTCCCTCCCCCCTGGCTCCCGCGCCGCCTTCCAATACGACGCCCGCCCGGAGTCCGTGATCCTGGATCTGGCGATCCAGGCGGCGGGGCTGGTGTCGGCGCCGAACGGGAGGAGAGAGGATGCGGTCTGGATCGAGCGCCGGGGGCTCGAGATCGAGATCTCGCCCTCTGGCCAGCTTTCCCAAGATGATGGCGGCGCGGTGGTGCGGATCGGGGGAGAGGAGGTCGTGTGGACGGCGGCGGAGATCGTCGCGGCCGGGGAGCGGCTTCAGGGGTTGATCGGAGAGGCGGGAAAGCGGGAGATCGTGGTGCTCGGCGGGCCGCTCGAAGCCCC
>JAICSG010000351.1 GCA_025937035.1 Thermoanaerobaculia bacterium
ACGACGTCCTCGACTACACCGAGGGGGTGGCCCAGCAGCTCATCAACTTCGAGCTCGCCGAATCCCCCCCGGAGCTGCGCGAGTTCGCCGAGATCCTGGTCGAGATGGCGGCCGAGCTCGAGCGGGTCACCGAGCTGATCTGGAACCTGACCCGCCAGCGGGAGCTCCAGCAGTCGATCGTCCGCGTCTCGGACCTGGAGAACCGGGCCGACGTGCTCTACAACAAGGTCATCGCCGACCTGTTCCGCCCCAACGGCCGCGACCCCCTGGAGATCCTGAAGTGGAAGGAGATCTACGAGGGGCTCGAGAACGCCTGCGACCAGTGCAAGGACTACACGCACGTCGTGGGCAACATCATCGTCAAAAATGCGTGAGATGACTGCCTGAGATGACCGCCGCCACCGCACTGGTCGTCTTCATCATCCTGGTCGCGCTCACGTTCGATTTCCTGAACGGCTTCCACGACGCGGCGAACTCGATCGCCACCGTGGTCTCGACCCGGGTGCTGTCGCCCAACAAGGCCGTGGCCTGGGCGGCGTTCTTCAACTTCGTGGCCGCCTTCGTGCTCGGCACCCAC
This sequence comes from Thermoanaerobaculia bacterium, assembly GCA_025937035.1. Taxonomy (GTDB): domain Bacteria; phylum Acidobacteriota; class Thermoanaerobaculia; order Multivoradales; family UBA5704; genus DATARR01. The sequence goes on from JAICSG010000351.1 coordinate 578, forward strand.
GTGGCCAAGACGATCGGCAGCGGCATGATCGACCTCAAGGCGGTGACCCAGGAGGTGATCCTCGCCGGGCTGATCGGGGCCATCCTGTGGAACCTGATCACCTGGTATTACGGCCTGCCGGTCTCCTCCTCGCACGCCCTCATCGGAGGCTACGCGGGGGCGGCGATCATGAAGTCGGGGACCTTCGGCGTGATCCTCCTCTCGGGGTGGACGAAGACGTTGCTGTTCATCGTCCTGGCGCCGCTGATCGGCCTGATCCTCGGCTTCTTCATGATGGTGTCGGTGACCTGGATCGTCCGTCGCTGGCGCCCCTCGCGGGTGGACCGCCAGTTCCGCAAGCTGCAGCTCCTCTCGGCGGCGGCCTACAGCCTCGGCCACGGCGGCAACGACGCCCAGAAGACGATGGGCATCATCACCGGCCTCCTCGTCGCCTCGGGGCTCCTCGCGAAGTTCGAGGTGCCGCTCTGGGTGATCCTGCTGAGCCAGGCGGCGATCGCCCTGGGGACGCTGTTCGGCGGCTGGCGCATCGTCCAGACCATGGGCACGAAGATCACCAAGCTCCAGCCGGTGGGCGGCTTCTGCGCCGAGACGGCCGGCGCGATCACCCTGATGGGGGCCACCCTCGCGGGCATCCCGGTCTCGACCACCCACACGATCACCGGCGCCATCGTGGGCGTGGGCTCCACCCGCCGCCTCTCGGCGGTCAAATGGGGGGTCGCCGGCCGCATCCTCTGGGCCTGGATCCTGACCATCCCCATCTCGGGGGCGATCTCGGCGTTGGCGTATCTCATCGTCTCGCGGATTCTGTGATCCCCCCCGGCCGTCCTTGATGCCTGGGCTAAAATTCGTCCCATGACGATCACCCTGGCATTCCTCTCCCTGTTCTTCGGGCTGATCCGCGGACGCTACCCGGTCGAGCTCGCCGTCAACGGCCCGGCCGCCAGCGTGGAGCTGCTGGTGGACGGCCGCGGCGTCCAGAAGCTCCAGGGGCCGCCGTGGAAGACCGAGATCGACTTCGGCCCCGACCTTCTGCCGCATCAGATCGTGGCGCGGGCCCTCGACGCCCGGGGGCGCGAGATCGCCCGCGCCGAGGAGTGGGCCAACCTCCCGCACCCGCTCACCAAGGTGGAGATCCTGCTCGAGCGGGAGAGGCTCGAGACGCCCAGGGCGGCGAAGATCGCGTGGACGGACCTCAAGGGTGAGAAGCCCAGCGCGCGCCGGCTCGCCTTCGACGGCCTGCCGTTGACGCTCGACGCGGACGGGCGGGCCGTCCTCCCGCCCCACGACCTCAAGTCCCTGCACGTGCTCACGGCGGAGGTCGACTTCGCCTCCGGACGCAGCGCCCGCGAGGAGATCGCCTATGGCGGCGAGTACGGCAGCGAGGTCTCGACCGAGCTGACCGCGGTGCCGGTCCGCTCCCGCCGCGGCGATCTGCCGCCGGCGGCCAAGCTCGGGCGCTGGCTCACCGCGGACGGCAAGCCCCTCTCGGTGGCCGCCGTCGAGGACGGGCCCGGGCAGCTCTACCTGATCCACTCGCCGGGGTTGCCGACCGCCCTCTGGGGCATCATGCGCGGCACGTCGATGGCGCGGGAACCCAAGAGCATGATGAAGCTGGGACCGGAGGACCGGGTCCGCTTCGCGACCCCCTTCTCCCAACGGTTCTCGGCCTCCGGGGAGCTGACGGACCTCTTCGACGTCTCTCCCGAGATCGACATCCAGAAGACCAGCCTGCTGGCCGTGCTCCTCAACTCGCTCGACCCCGGCGTCCTGGAGAGGGGCCCGATGCGGACGGTCGATGCGGCGGCGGTCGCCGCCCAGGAGGCGGCCGCGGAGAACCGCCGGCGCGCCGTCCTCGTCGTGCTGACCGGGAGCGCCAGGGACCAGAGCCGCTTCGATGCCGCGACGGTCCGCCGGTACCTGGCGGCCCTGCGCGTGCCGCTCTTCGTCTGGTGCCTGGGCAAGCCGGAGCGCGGGTCGGCCGCGGAGGCCTGGGGGGAGCCCATCCGCGTGCTGCGGGGGGAGACCGACCTGCAGCGGGCCTACGGCGAGTTGCAGGACACCCTCGACTCGCAACGGATCGTGATGGTGGACGGCCGGCTCCTGCCGCAATCGATCGCGCTCTCTCCCGAGGCGGCCGGGGTGGAGCTGGTCGGCACCAAGCCCTGACGCTGTCCTCCGCCGGTGAGCGGCCGTCCCCTTTGGAGATCGCTCCGGCGCGTCGTCCCTGGGGACGTGTCATGGCATAGGGTTTGCCCAAAGGCTCGCAGCCGTACAGCCGCAGCTCCCACAGGAGACGAGAATGACCATCGCCTTCCTCTCTCTGTTCTTCGGGTTGATCACCGGGCCCTATACCGTGGAGCTCGCCGTCACCGGTCCGGTTCAGCGGGTGGAGATCCTGATGGACGGCAAAGACGTCCAGACGCTCCAGGCGCCGCCCTGGAAGGCCAGGGTCGACTTCGGAAAGGACCTCCAGCCCCATGAGATCGTGGCCCGGGCCCTCGACGCCATGGGCCATGAGGTCGCCCGCGCGCAGGAGTGGGCCAACCTTCCGCACTCCCTGACCAAGGTGGACGTCGTGCTCGAGGAGGCCAAGCTCGGGCCCCCGAAGGTCGCGAGGATCGTCTGGAAGGATCTCAAGGGCGAGCAGCCGGGAGCCCGCCTGCTCCTCTTCGACGGCGTCCCGGTGGCGCTCGACACGGACGGCCGGGCCGTCCTCCCGCCGCACGACCTCAAGTCCATTCACGTGCTCTCGGCGGAGGTCGACTTCCCCTCGGGGCGCGGCACGCGCCAGGAGATCGCCTATGGCGGCGAATACGGCAGCGAGGTCTCGACGGAGCTGACCGCCGTGCCGGTCCGGGCGCGCCAGGGCAAGCTGCCGCCAGCCGGGAAGCTCGGCGGCTGGCTCACCTCCGGCGGGCGGCCGCTCTCCGTCGCCGCCGTCGAGGAGGGGCCGGCGCAGCTCTACGTCGTCCGTTCGCCGGGCACCTTCAACGCGCTCTGGAATCTGGGCAAGCCCAATGAGGAGAAGAAAAAGCTCCGGGCCGAGAATGAGTGGTCCTATCTCACGCTCGCGAGCAAGGACTCGGTCCGCCTCGTCTTCCCCTTCTCCAAACGGTTCGCGGGCTCCGGGGAGGAGGAGGAAGGGGATCTGACCGACCTGTTCACGATCTCTACCGACTACTACACCCGGGACCGCGGCTTCCCCCTGCTGCTGGTGACCGCCGCCAAGGAAGTCGGGCCGGGGCGGGGGAGCCGCCTCCGGTTCGCCGACGCGGTGGCGGTCGCCGGCCTCGAAGCGACCCGGGAGAACCGCCGGCGCGCCGTGCTGCTGGTGCTCTCCCCCGAGGAGAAGGACCAGAGCCGGTACGATCCCGCGACGGTCCGGCGCTATCTCGCCGCCCTGCGTGTCCCGCTCGTCGTCTGGTGCCTGGGCGAGCCGGAGCCCGGGTCGGCGGCGGCCTCCTGGGGGAACGTCGAGGTCCTCAAGAACGAGAAGGATCTCGAGCGGGCGTTCAGGGCCTTGCGGGAGGATCTGAGCTCCCAACGGATCGTGATGGTGGACGGCCGGCTCCTGCCGCAGTCGATCGCGCTCTCCCCCAAGGCGGCCGGGGTGGAGCTGGTCGGCGTCAACCCCTGAGGTCCCACCTCCCAAGGAAGACGACGATGACCATCGCGTTCCTCACACTCTTCTTCGGGCTGATCACCGGCCCGTATCCCATCGAGCTGACCGTGAGCGGCCCGGCGGCGGCGGTCGAGATTCTGGTGGACGGCCGGAGCGCCGGCACCCTGCCGGGCGCCCCCTGGAAGGGGACGATCAACTTCGGCTCCTCCCTCCTGCCGCACCAGGTCGTGGCCCGGGCCCTCGACGCCCAGGGGCAGGAGCTCGGCCGGGCCGAGGAGTGGGTGAACCTCGCCCACCCCATCTCCAAGGCCGAGATCGTGCTGGAAGGCGGCGGGAGCGGCCCTCCGAAGGCAGCGAAAGTGGCCTGGACGAATCTCAAGGGGGAGAAGCCCCAGTCGATCTCCCTCACCCTCGACGGCCTCCCCGTGCGGCTCGACGCCAACGGGCGCGGGGCCCTGCCGGCGCACGACCTCGGCTCCATCCACGTGCTCACCGCCCAGGTCGACTTCAACCCCCTGGAGTCGGTGCGCCGGGATCTGGCCTACGGGGGCGAGTACGGCTCCGAGGTCTCGACCGAGCTCACCGGGGTGCCGGTGCGGGCGCGCTCGGGAGAGATCCCTCCCGCCGGCAAGCTCGGCGGCTGGCTCACCGCGGGGGGCAAGCCGCTCTCCGTGGCGGCGGTCGAGAACGGGCCGGCCAAGCTCTACGTGGTCCGCGTGCCCACGGCCCAGGAGGTCGCCGAGAAGATGGGGCGCGTCGGCCACCTGGCGCGGGACATCCGCTACGAGATGCAGCTCGGCAAGGAGGACGGGATCCGTTTCGTCTTCCCGGTGCCGAAGCGGATCGCGGGCTCGGGCGATCAGCTCTCCGACCTGTTCGACATCTCCCCCGTCTCCGACGACCGCCCGGGGCGACACCCCAGGCGGGTGGGGGGCCGCCCGGCGCCCGGGGAGC
>JAICSG010000353.1 GCA_025937035.1 Thermoanaerobaculia bacterium
CAGCGGCGTCATCATCGAGCGCGCGAAGCGCTCGCCCACCAGCGGCGCGTAGGTGATGGTCGGCCGGTCGGTGTAGCGGCCCTGCGCCCCTAGAATGACGCTGCTGTCAGGGACACCAGGGACGAGGATCTCTGCGATCCCGTTTTTCTGTCCCTGGTGTCCCTGACATCCCTTGGGTCCCTGTCCCTGCTTCTTTCGCCCCCTATGGCCTTTTCCCGCATCTCCTGTACAATGCGCCCCACAAACCATGGATCTTGATCGTCTCCTGAAGTTCATGACGGACAAAGGGGCGTCGGACCTTCATCTGAAGCCGACCCGTCCGCCCTTGCTGCGCATCAACGGCCGGCTGCTGCCCATCGAGGCGCCGCCGTTGAAGCCCGACGAGCTCACCGAGATGCTGATGGGCATCCTCTCCCCCCGGCAGAAGGCTAAGCTGGAGGAGCGGATGTCGGTCGACACCGGCTACGGCGTGCGGGGTCTCGCCCGCTTCCGCTGCAACATGTACATGCAGCGGGGGAACATCGCCGCCTGCTTCCGGCGCATCCCCTACCAGATCAAGAGCATCGAGGACCTCGAGCTGCCGCCCGTGCTGCTCGAGTTCTGCGATCTGCCGATGGGTCTGGTGCTGATCACCGGACCCACGGGGAGCGGCAAGTCGACCTCGCTGGCGGCGATGATCCGCTACATCACCACCCACCGGCCCGTGCACGTGATCACCATCGAGGACCCGATGGAGTTCCTGTTCACGGACGACGTGGCCTCGATCTCCCAGCGCGAGGTGGGCACCGACACCGGCGCCTTCTCCGAGGCCCTGCGCAACGCCATGCGGCAGGACCCGGACGTGATCATGGTCGGCGAGATGCGCGATCCGGAGACGGTCTCGACCGTGATCACCGCCGCCGAGACCGGCCACCTGGTCTTCTCGACCCTGCACACCAACAGCGCGCCGCAGACGGTGGACCGCATCCTCGACACCTTCCCGTCCGACCAGCAGCCGCAGATCCGCGCCCAGCTCGCGCAGATCCTCAAGGGGGTCGTCTCGATGAAGCTGGTCGAGCGGGCGGACGGCCAGGGGCGGGTGGCGACGCTGGAGATCATGCGCGCCTCCCCGAAGATCGCGAAGATGATCGAGGAGGGGGAGATCAGCCAGATCCACGAGGAGATGGAGTCCTCCGTGGGCTACTACCGCATGCAGTCGACCAACCAGTCGCTGCTGGCGCTGCTGGTCCACGGCACGATCACCTACGCCGAGGCGATGCGCCAGTCGCCCGACCCGGAAGACCTTTCCCTGAAGCTCCGCAAGATGTTCCCGATGATCGAGGAGCGAGGAGGCGAATTGAGCCCCGTCACGTCGGATTTTTCGCAGATCGTCGAGCTCCAGCAGTTCAAGCGCCTGTACGAGGAGCAGGAGGAGAAGGTCAAGCTCAAGCTGACCGAGAAGGACGAGCAGATCGTCGCCATCCAGCAGGCCGTGCGCCAGCGCGACCAGCAGCTGGAGGATCTCCAGGCCAAGCTCCAGGAGGCCGCCGCGGAGCGCGAGCGCCTGCGCGGCGACTACGCCCGCCTGCGCCAGGAGGCCCAGGAGAAGATCGACAAGCTCATGGAGCGCATCAAGGAGCTCAACCAGCGCCTCATGGGCGACGCCGGCACCACCGGCCCGCAGCGGACCGGGATCTTCCGGTAGGGCTGCACACGGACTTACACGGACAAACACGGACCTACACGGACAGGTCCGTGCTTGTCGGTGTCAGTCCGTGCTCGTCCGTGTTCTTCCGTGTAGCAACCCCACCGCCTCCTCCCGCGTTCTCACCTTGCCGTCCACCTGGGCCTGCCTCACCGCGGCGAGCGCCTTTCCCACCTCCGGCCCCTGGGGGACCCCCAGCAGCTCCTGCACCTCGCCGCCGGTGAGCAGGCGCGGGGGATCGAAGAGCGTCTCCCCTTCCCGTCGGGCGAGGTCCAGCAGCCCGGGGAGGAGGGAGCGCCAGCGCTCCAGGGCGGCGCGGCCGGTGGCCCGGGCGCCCAGGGAGGCCACGGCCGTGGCCCAGAGGGGGCCGGCGCGGTGGAGGAAGCGGCGCTGGCCGAGACCGCTCGCCGGCAGCTCCTCCCAGCCCAGCAGAAGAGCGACCTTCGCGGCCTCCTGGCGGGTGAGATAGCCCGCGTCCCGGAAGGCCTCCAGGCAGTGGAGCGGCCCGCGGCCGTTCAGCGCGGGGAGGTGGGCGAAGGTGGCGGCGAGGCGGGCGGCGGCGGCGTCCACGGTGTCCGCGGCGGTGGTGTCGATCTCCCGCATCTCGCGGATCCGCTCGGGGAGCGCCTCGAGCTCGGCGATCGCTCCGCCCGGCTTTCCCGGCTCGCCCGGCCGCCCCAGCCAGAGGCCGGGGTAGACGTCGAGCGCCACCAGCAGGGCGAGGCCGCGGTGGGCCTCCGGGTGGGCGAAGAGGATGGCGAGCTCGTCACGCACCCTTTCGGCGGCCACCCGGGCGAGGCCGGGGGTGGAGGCGCGGGCCAGCGTCAGGGTCTGGGGATCGGCGGCGAAGCCGGGAAGGCGGAGCAGCAGGCGAGGGAGGCGCAGCACGCGCAGCGGATCGCCGGTGAAGCTCTCCGGCGTGGTCGCCCGCAGCAGGCGCCGCTCCAGATCGGCGAGGCCGCCAAACGGATCGATCAGCTCGCCGCTCCGCGCGTCCAGGGCGAAGGCGTTGACGGTGAAGTCCCGCCGCGCGAGATCCTGATGGAGGGTGGTCTCCTCGCGGTCCCAGAGGTCGACCGTCACCTCCTCCCCGACCAGCCGGTAGGCGGCGAGCTCTTTTCCTCCCAGGAAGACCAGCCGGGCCGGCAGCGCCGCGGCGAGCCGCTCGGCGATCTCCCGGCCTCCCCCCGCGACGACGGCGTCCACGTCGTGGCTCGGCAGCCCCAGGGCGCGGTCGCGGAGGATGCCACCCACCAGATGGCACTCGGCCGGGCCGCAGGCTTCCAGCAGCGCGCGCACCGCGGGCAGGTGGAGGAGGAGGCGGAATGTCCGCGACGTCACCAGCTCATTCTAAACGGGTGCTATCCTCAAAAGGTGAAGCTTCGCGCGGCGGCCCTCCTCGTGATCGGCGCTCTCGGCCTCGGCCTCGCGGCGGGCGCGCAGGAGGACCCCCGGTTCGAAGGGGAGACGATCGACGTCTCCCTCTCCACGGTGGTGGTGCGGGTGGTCGACACCTGGGGAGCGCCGGTCCTCGATCTGAGACCCGAGGACTTCCGCGTCCGGGCCGGCAAGAAGGAGATCCCCGTGGCGGCGGTGGACTGGGTCTCGGGGGAGGAGCCGCCGCCGGTCGCGCTCGCCGCGCCGCCGGAGGCCGGGGAGGAGGCTCCGCCACCCGCCCCGCGGCCCGGCCATCTGGTGGTCTTCTTCGTCCAGGCCGATCTCAATCCGACCCGGATCAGCGGCCAGATCCGCCTCCGGCCCCACACCCGCGGCCTTCTCGACACGCTGCCGCCGGACGACCGGGTGGCGGTGGTCTCCTACGACTCGCACCTCAAGCTGCGGCAGGACTTCACCCAGGACCACGAGAAGGTCTACGCGGCCCTCGACCGCGCCATGCTCTACAACCCCGAGGACGCGATCGTGCCGGAGGGGCCCGAATCCCTCGCCAGCCACTTCGATCCGGAGGCGGCCCGCCGGGCGGCCTCGCCGGAGCGGGCCCTGGAGCTGACGGCGAAGGCGCTCCAGCCGTTCCCGGGCGAGAAGACGCTGATCTTCCTCGGCTGGGGGCTCGGCCGCTTCGGGGGCGGCGGGGTGAGCATGGTCCCCGCCTACCGCCCCGCCGTGCGGGCCCTGGCCGCCGCCCGCGCCTCCGTCTTCGTGCTCGACGTCACCAGCGCGGACTATCATTCGCTGGAGGTGGGCCTCCAGAACGTGGCCGACGCCACCGGGGGGATCTACCTCAAGACCTTCCGCCTGCCCGGCCTGGCCGCCAGGACGCTGGCCAAGGCGATCTCCGGCTACTACGTGCTCACCCTCGACAAGGCGGAGCTCCCCGCCGCCAAGGGCCCGCTGCGGATCGAGCTGCGGGACGGGCGGCGGGGGACGGTGATCGCCCGGCCGGTGTGGGTGCGCTGATCCCGTTCACTCCCTATTTGCTTCCCGGCCCGTACCAGGGCTAAGATTCCACTTGAAGGCCATGGCACTAACCCACGAAGATGTAAGGAAAATCGCCACCCTGGCCCGGCTCCGTTTCACCGCGGAGGAAGAGGAGCGTTTCGCCGGCCAGCTCGCCAGGATCGTCGACTACATCGATCAGCTCCAGAGCTTCGCGGGGGAAGCGCCCGCCGCCGGCGTGCCGGGGGTGCGGGAGATGGAGGACGTCCCCCACGAGTGCCTCCCCCGCGAGAAATTCCTCGCCAACGCTCCGGCCTCCATGGACGCCTTCCTCCTGGTGCCGGAGGTGAAGGGGAGCGGCGATGCCTGAGCCCTGGGAGCTCTCCGTCGAGGAGATCGCCGGCCGGGTGCGCCGCCGCGAGGTGTCGGCCGCCGAGGTGCTGGAGTCCTGCCTCGCCCGCACCGCCCAGGTCGAGCCGCTGATCGGCGCCTATCTGGAGATTTTCGAGGCCGAGTCCCGCGTCCGCGCGGCGGAGATCGACCGCCGGATCGCCGCCGGGGAGGACGTGGGGCCGCTCGCCGGCGTCCCCGTGGCGCTCAAGGACAATCTGAGCATCGAGGGGCGGGCCCTCACCTGCGCCTCGCGCATCCTCTCCGGCTACGTGGCCCCGTACACCGCCACCGCCGTCGAGCGGCTGCTCGCCGCCGGAGCCGTGCCGGTGGGACGGGCCAACATGGACGAATTCGCCATGGGCTCGTCCTGCGAGAATTCGGCCTACCAGAAGACCCGCAACCCGTGGGACCTCGCCACGGTGCCCGGCGGCTCCAGCGGCGGTCCGGCCGCGGCGGTGGCGGCGGGGAGCGTCCCCCTCTCCCTGGGGTCGGACACCGGCGGCTCGATCCGCCAGCCGGCGGCCCTCTGCGGCGTCGTGGGGGTGAAGCCCACCTACGGCCGGGTCTCCCGCTATGGGCTGGTGGCCTTCGCCTCCTCGCTCGATCAGATCGGCCCCTTCGCGCGCAACGTGCGCGACGCCGCCCTGGGCCTCCGGGTGATCGCCGGGGCC
>JAICSG010000313.1 GCA_025937035.1 Thermoanaerobaculia bacterium
CCCTCTACAACGTCCTCGGCACGTTCCTGGGAGGGGCGGCGACCTACTTCATGGGGCGCGGGCTGGGACGGGATTTCGTGCGGCACCTGGCCGGCAACAAGCTCAAGCGGGTGGAGCGGCTGATCTCGCGGCGGGGGTTCTGGGGGATGGTGGGGATCCGCTTCCTGCCGATCCCCTACCCTCTGGTCAACTACACCGCCGCCCTGGCCGGAATCCGCCCCGCCCTCTTCATGACCACCACGGCGATCGGGCTCATCCCCGGCGCCACCGTCTACACCTACTTCGCCTCGCTCCTCCCCAAGGCCGCGAGCGGAGACCTCTCCGGGATCGTGGGCAAGCTGGCCATCGTCTCCGCGACCCTTCTCCTGCTCACCTTCATCCCCCAGATCTGGACCGCGAAGAAGCGGAGGGAGCGCTACCGGGAGCTCCAGGCCCGGCGGCGGACGCGGGTCCTGCTCACCCCTTCCCCAGCACCGCTTCCACCTCCGGCAGGTCGATGAGCAGCGCCCCGTCCCGGACGAGCTTCGAGGGGTCGAACTCGTAGTCGCGGATCACCCGGCGGAAGACCTCTTTGAGCGCCCGGGCCCCCAGACGGGGCTGGCGGCCGGCCTCCCGTGCCACGCGGCGCACGGCGGCGGGCGAGACCGCCAGGTGGATGCCGCGGCTCTCGAAGTAGGAGCGGCTCTGGTTGAAGGCGGACTCGGGGGTCTCCAGGAAGATGCGGACCAGGTCGTCCTCCCCCAGATCGTGGAGCAGCACCACGGCGTCGAAGCGGGAGAGGAACTGCGGGCTCATCCCGTAGTCGAAGAGGTCCTCGTTGCGCAGCCAGTCGCGCAGATGGAAGACCAGCTTCTCCTGCACCTTGCCCCCCTCCACCACCGTGACCGGCCGCAGGGCCCCGCGGTCCTTGCCGATGGTGACCCGGTCGAAGACGGTGTCGTAGAGCCCCTCGAAGGCCCCGGCACAGACGAAGAGCAGCTCCGAGGAGTCGACCGTCGCCACCCCGCCGCCGGCCCACTCCGGCAGGACGAATGGGACGGCCTCGTTCTCGATCAGGGTCAGCAGGGCCTCCTGGGCGCGGATGCCCGAGACGTTGGGCTGGCCCCCCACGTGTGAGCGGATCTTGTCCACCTCGTCCACGAATACGATCCCCGAGGCGGCCCGCCGGAGCAGGATGTCGACCGGCACGCTGGGGCCGAGCTGCTCGCGCGCCCGCTCCAGGAGCCGGCCGAGCACGGCCTCCCCGGGCCTCCCGCGCTCCGCCTCCTCACCGAGCACGTTGGCGTGGATGCGGATCACCGTCGAGCGGGCCTTGAGCACCGGGTCCGAGGCGAGGTAGGTCTCGACGGCGCGCATCAGCGTCGTCTTGCCCGTGCCGGAGGAGCCGATCATCAGGATGTTGCCCACCCTCAAGCCCGCGAGCTGCTTCGAGAGGGCGACCGCCATCTCGCGGATGGCCTCGTCCTGGCCGAGGATGCGCTTCGAGAGCGCCTCGGCGATGGTGGCCGGATCGGGACCCACCAAAGGGCGGGAGGGGGAGGAGATCATAGGAGCCTCTCGATTCTACTCACATCCACTGTCTCAGATGTTCCGTCGCCGGAGGGGAACCGTTCCCCCAAAAAGGGGAACGTTCCGACCTGTGGGGGGAACGTTCCCCCCAATCGGACGAATGTTCCATCCGGAGGGACGGAACATTCCCCAAAACGACGGATGTTCCATCCGAGCCGACGGAACATTCCCCCATTCGGACGGATGTTCCACCCCAAAGGTTGGAACATTCCCCAAAACCGATGGAACATTCCCCCGCTGGGTTGGAACATTCCCCCCGGCGTCCGGAACGTTCTCCCCGTTCCAGGAATGGTTCCCCGGAAAGGGGGAGACGCCCCCCTCTCCGCCGGACCATGGTCCCCGTCGGGGAGAGATTCCCCCAGTATGGACGAAACATTCCCCCAGTGGTACGGACAGTCTCCCTGAACGGACGAGGCTTTCGGCTCTGCCGAGGGCCTCACATCCTCTTTGAGGGCATGAAAGGGACAGGATTATGGGCGCCTCTCGATTCTGCTGACATCCACCCGTTTCAGCCTGATCGTCGACTTGATAGACCAGAGTCCAATCCGGGCGATCCCAGATGCGGCCTCCGGGAACATCGGGAACATCGAGCTTGAGCACCGAGGCCCTAGGGATAAAGACCGAGCTTCGCCAAGACATTTTCCAGGTCGTATTTTGGGCCTTCGAGGTCTCTGCGCAACTGCTCGGTCCGGACACTGTCCTCAATTTCCCTGAGACGTTTGAACGTCTCGACTTCCACGAGATAGGCAGCAGGCTCCCCCCGTTCGCGGATCTCGATCGGCTCTCCGGAGGCACGGACTTCGTCGACCAGTGAAGAGAGTTGGGTCTTGGCTTCTGTGAGGGCGACAGACTTCATGGCGTTTAGCGTCTCCTCACGGCCGAAGACTCAGATCTCCTCGACCGCCTTCACCTGCTCCTGAAGTAGACCTTCACCTGTATCAGCCCCGCCTGAGAAAGCCGGCCAGAGCGACGCCCGAGAGCATGCCGGCCACGAAGAGGAGGAGGATCTGGACCCACCGCACCGTGTCGGCGCCCGGCGTGCGGAAAAAGAAGAACAGGGCGAACATGCTCATGACCAAGGGTATGACGGTCTGCTTCCTGGCGCTCCTCTCCATGGCGGCTCCTTTCGATTCCGAGATCACACCCGCATCAGCACCGACCCCCAGTGGAGACCGGCGCCGAGGGCGGTGAAGGCGACGAGGGAGCCCTCCGGCGCCATCCCCGCCTGGCGCGCCTCGTGGAAGGCGAGCGGCAGGGTGGCGGAGGTGGTGTTGCCGTACTTCTGGATGTTGTTGAAGACCTTGGAGTCCGGCAGGCCCATGATCTGCTGCGCCTTCTCGTTGATGCGCAGGTTGGCTTGGTGCATGATCACGAGGTCCAGGTCCTTCATACCGTAGCCGCAGCGCTGGAGCACCTCCTGGGTGACCTCCGGCATGCGGGTGACGGCGAGCTTGAAGACCGCCTTGCCGTCCATCATCGGCACCGTCTCCGCGGCCTTGATCATCTCGCAACTGACGAACGGCCGGCGCGCCGAGCCGCCACCGGGGACGTAGAGGATGTTCCGGTGGTTGCCGTCGCCATAGAGGGCCGAGGCGAGGATCCCCCGGCCGTCGTCCTCCTGCGCCCGGAAGACCATCGCCCCCGCGGCGTCGCCGAACAGCACCAGGAGGTGCCGGAACTTGGAGTTCCACTGAAAATCCTCGTCCGAGAGGGGGCCGGGGTCGCGGCCGTGCAGCACCTCGAAGGTACGGTCGGAGAAGGGCATCAGGGAGGTGTGGACGTCGGTGCCGACCAGCAGCACGGTGCGCGCGGCGCCGCCGCGGATCAGGGCGTCGACCACCTGCAGGCCGTAGGCGAAGCCGGCGCACTGCTGGCGGATGTCGAGCGCCGGCAGGGGCCGCAGCCCCAGCTTCTGCTGGATCAGGGTGCCGGTGCCGGGGAAGTAGTGGTCCGGGGTCATGGTGGCGCAGACGAGGTAGTCCACCTCCTCCACGCCGGCCCCGGCGTCCGCGAGGGCCGCCCGCGCCGCCTCGGCTCCGAGATCGGAGGAGGCCACCCCGCGCTCGACGTAGTAGCGGGTCACGATGCCGCTGCGCTCCCGGACCCAGTCGTCGCTGGTCTCGATGATGCGGGAGAGCATCGGGTTGTCCACCTTCAGCGGCGGAACGCAGACTCCGGTCCCCGCGAGCACGGCACGAGCTTGGGTCATCGCAACAGTTCTCCTGTCAGGCGCTACTGAGGAGGCCCCTCTCCCGGTGGGAGGAGCGGGACGGCGGTCGCGCGGCCCTGGTAGAGCACCGTCACGTCGCCGTTCTTCACGAAGCGGTAGAGGGGGGACGGCCGCTTGCCGTCGAGCCCGGAGGGGGCGTCCGTGCCGTAGATCCAGACCTCCAGGGGGGGACCGTTGGGGACGGGGGACACCTCGTGGTCGATCTTCTTCGGCAGCCCGTAGAGCACGTAGATGGTGCCGCGGTCGCTGCGGCGGCCGAGCAGGCCGGCCTCGCTGAACTGGCGGTCGGCGCTGGCCGAGCGCTTCTCGAACTCCTGGCGGAGCGGGTTGACCGGCTTGCCGGGGGTCGGGTTGTGCTTCTGCCAGAAGCGGTCGACGAAGGCCTCCGCCTGCTGGTCGTCCTTGAGGGTCAGGAACTCGTTGATCTCCTCGGGGGTGGCGAGGCGCGAGGCGGCCCCCACCATCCAGGCGGAGTAGTCCGGCCCCAGGGCGGGATTGATCAGCTCCGCCCGGGAGCGGGAGGGGACCGTGGTCCCCCCGCCGCCGCAGCCCGTGGCGAGGAGGAGCAGCAGCAGGAGGAGCGGCCCGCGTTTATCCATCCTGATGGCCATCCTAATGGCCATGATGGCGGAGCAGGTCGAGGAACTCCTCGCGCACCTGCTTCTGGTGGAAGATGCCGCGGAGGGCCGAGGTCACGGTGAGGGCCCCGGGCTTCTTGACGCCGCGCATCTCGACGCAGAGGTGCCGGGCCTCGATGACGACCATGGCGCCGAGCGGCTGGAGCTTCTCCTCCAGGTAGGTCACCACCTGCTCGGTCAACCGCTCCTGGAGCTGCGGCCGCTTGGCGTAGAACTCCAGGATGCGGGCGAACTTGGAGAGCCCGAGGATGCGCTCGCGCGGGATGTAGGCGATGTGGGCGTGCCCGTAGAACGGCACCAGGTGGTGGGCGCACATGGAGTAAAAAGGGATCTCCTTCTCCATCACCATGTGGCTGTAGCCTTCCTCGTTCGGGAAGGTGGTCACCTTCGGCTCCGCCCCCTCGGCCAGCCCGCCGAACATCTCGATGTACATCTTGGCGACCCGCAGGTCGGTCTCGGCGAGGTTGGGATCTTTCAGATCCAGCCCGAGCGCCGTCAGAATCCCGCGCACGTGGTGGGCGATCGCGGCGACCTTGTTCTGCTGGGCGTCGTCCAGATCGGTCATCGCGATCGGCGGAATGTGCCCGGGGACGATCACTTCGGGCTCCTGGCTCATGAATCGGCTCCTTAATCCGGTCCTGTCGAACGGCCCCCTATCCTACACCAGGGGGCCTCCGGCGGCGGCCGGTAGCGATCTTGCAGTAGCCCTGGGGCACCGGGTGCCTCGCGGAGGCATCCCTCAGCAAGGAGGAAGCGATGCCCTACAGCGTGATGATCTGGCTGGTGGACCGCGAGCACGTCCCGAGCGGCCTGGAGACCCGGGAGAACCGCCACGACCCCGTGCTCACCCCCGGCGCGGCCTCGGGCGTCACGGCGCCCCCGGCCTTCGACCGCCTGAATTACGGCTTTTTCGAGACCGAGGACGAGGCCAAGACCGCCCTCAAGGACATCAGCAAGGACCTGGAGAAGAACAACCCCATCAAGGTCAAGAGCGGCAGCCGCACGTTCCTGATCCCGGCGAGCCGGGTCCACTACATCGTCTCCGAGGAGGTCACCCGGCCCAAGGACGAGCCGGCGGCGGAAGTGGAGTCGTACGCCCA
>JAICSG010000381.1 GCA_025937035.1 Thermoanaerobaculia bacterium
CCTGGGCGGCGGCGGTCATCGTCTCCAGACAGCGGGCGAGGTTGGCGGCGCGGTCCGGCGAGGCCGCGAGCTGCGCGAGGGCGATCCTCATCGATTTATCCCCGGCTGCGCCGCTTGAACGACCAGGTGAAGGCGAAGCGAGCCACCACGGTGCCGTCGGGCGAGCGGCCGACCGTCTCCATCCGGGCGGTGGCGGGCTCTCCGGTGCGGACCGTCTCGGCCACGGCGTCGAAGGCCTTGCGGCCCTCCTCGCAGGTGAAGGTGGTCAGGGCCTGCGCCTTCTTCTCGAAGCTCGCCTCCAGGTTGACGATGAGCAGCGCCACCGGGGCCTCGGCCAGCTCGGTCGCCAGCATGGCGAGCGCGCCGGTGGACATCTCGGCGGCCATGGCGAGGGCGGCGAAGTAGGTCGAGCGGAACGGGTTGGTGGACCGCCAGCCGTAGGGGATGGTGACGGCGCAGCGCTCGGTGTCGAGCTCCCGCACGCGCAGGCCGGCCACCAGGGCCAACGGCAGCTTGGCCAGCAGGAAACCGCGCAGCAGGAAGGGATTCTTGAGCCGGGCCGCGAGCCTGGCGGCCTTGGGGTTGGGAGCGGACAGGGCGACCGGTTCGGCCATGATGAAGGTCCTCTCGCCCGACTATATCGCGTCCGCCGCGCGCCGTTCAGAGCTGGGTCTTGGGGGTCCTGGCCCGCACGCCGCGCGGGTCCCGGCCGAAGGCGCGGAGCTGGCCGCAGGCGGCGCTGACGTCGTCGCCGCGGCGGCGGCGGACGGTGGCGATCCAGCCGCGCTGGCGCAGGCGCTCCTTGAAGGCCTCGACGGCCGCGTCGTCCGGCGGCACCATGCTCTCGCCGAGCACCGGGTCGGGGTTGACCGGGATCAGGTTGACCTTGGCGCGCAGGCCGGAGAGCAGCCGCGAGAGCCGGTCGGCGTCGCGGAGGGAGTCGTTCACCCCCCGGATCAGGATGTACTCGAAGGTCAGCTTGCGCCCCTTCTCCAGCGGATAGCGCCTGAGCGCCGCCATCAACTCCGCCAGCGGATAGGTGCGGTTGATCGGCATGATCCGGCCGCGGCTCTCCTCGTCCGGCGCATGGAGGGAGATCGCCAGGTTCGGCCGCCGCTCCCAGCGGGCCATCTCTTCCAGACCGGGAAGGATGCCCACGGTCGAGACGGTGATCCGGTGCGGCGAGATCCACTCGGTCAGGATGTCCAGCGCCGCCTTGACGTTCGGCAGGTTGAGCAGCGGCTCGCCCATCCCCATGAAAACAAGATTCAGGCCCTCCATGGGCAGATCCCGGTCGGCGCGGATGGCCAGCACCTGGCCCACGATCTCCCCCGCCGTCAGGTTGCGCCCCGCGCCCCAGTAGCCGGTGACGCAGAAGGCGCAGGCCAGCGCGCAGCCGGCCTGGCTGGAGATGCAGAAGGTGCGGCGGCCGCGATCCGGGATGTCCACCGCCTCGATGGTGGCGCCGTCGCGCAGACGGAAGAGGTACTTGGCTGTGCCGTCCGCCGAGAGGTGGCGCGAGGCGACGTCCGGCAGGCCCACCCGGAACCTCTCGTCCAGCCGCTCGCGCAGGTCGCGCGGGAGCTCGGTGATCTCGGAGAGATCGCGCACCGCCCGCTCGTAGAGCGCCTGATAGATCTGCTTGGCGCGGAACGGCCGGTCGGTCACCGGCGCGAGCGTCTCCGACAAGGCCTCGCGGGAGAGGCCCAGCAGGTCCGGACGCGCGTCGGCCGCGAGCGTTTCGGTGATGGGGCGGGGCTCAGTGATTTGGATCATGACGCTCCAGGCGCGGAGCGGCGTGACACGGGGAGGGGCCGTCAGCTCGTGACCTTGCGGCGGCGCAGGCGCCGCGTGGGGTCGATGCCGATCGACTTCAGAAAGTTGAGGTCCCGGACGTCGATCTGGAAGGCGGGCTCGCCCGACGAGGGCCAGCGCGGCGCGGTGAGCGGCACGGCCTCGGGGTCGTCGATCTCGCGCTTGCAGTCCACGAGCAGATAGAGGGAGTAGCCCTCCTCGCGGATCTTGCGCAGCGTGCGGTTGATCTCCGACGACTCCGAGATGGCCTCGGAGAGGGCCCGCCGCAGCTCGCGCAGCATCGAATGCAGCCTTTCGTCCAGCTTCGCTTCCTCCTGGCTCCGTTGCGCGGAGACGAAGGCGATTATCCGCCTCGCCCCCCGGGGTGTCAAACCGTTCCGCGGCCTTCAACAAATGGTGCCAACTCCCCATTCCCCATGGGTTTGGACGTGGTACTCTAACCGCTTCCTGTCGAGGCCCTGCAGGTCAGAAGGAGGATGGATGACCCAGCCGATCGCGTCCGGGCCGGTCGCATTCGAGGCCAAGGAGCCGCGCCCCTGGCTCACCCTCGAGCCGCCCCCGCGTGAGATCCAGCCGCTCACCGGGGACGTCTCCCCGCGCCGCTACTTCCGCGTCGTGCTCGCCGACGGCGCCACCGCCATCCTCGCCAACTATCCCGAGGAGGTGCGCCCGGCCTGCGAGCGCTTCCTGCGCACCACCAGGATCCTGGACGGCGCCGGCGTGCGGGTGCCGCGCGTGCTGGCCGGCGACTGCGAGGAAGGGTGGATGCTGGTCGAGGATCTCGGCCGCCGCACGCTCGGCGAGTGGGGGTGGGGCCGCCCCTGGAGCGAGCTCGACGGCTACTTCGGGCACGCGCTGGAGATCGCGGAGCTGATCGCGCGCCTGCCGGTGGACGGTCTCGCGGAGCTCAATCCGTTGCTGGGCGCGGAGCTGCTCGCCCGCGAGCTCGCCCAGACCTGGGACCTCTACCTGGAGCCCCAGGGGCTGGTGAGCGATCCCGGACTGGCCGCGGACCTCCGCGCGGGGCTCGCCATCCTCTGCGCGACGCTCGGTGGCGAGACCCCCGTCCCCTGCCATCGCGACTTCATGGTGCGCAACCTGATGCCGCTCCCGGACGGGACCCTGGCCGCGCTCGACCACCAGGACCTGCGCCTGGGGCCGCCCCTCTACGATGTCGCGTCGCTGCTCAACGACACCCTCTTCCCGCCGTCCGAGGCCGAGGAGGCGCTGCTCGCCAGGGCCGCGGGCGGGCCCGGCGGCCGCGTCCGCTATCACCGGGCGGCGGCCCAGCGCACGTTGAAGGCTGTGGGGACCTACGCCAAGTTCGCTCGCCTGGGCGCGGATCGCCACCTGCCGCTGATCGGCCCGACCCTGGCCCATTTCGTGAAGCATTTCGCCCGTGTCCCGGAGGGGAGCGGCCTGGCGGCCCGCCTCCGGAAGGCCTGGAGCCCCGTCTGGAACGCTCCGGGAAACCCATGATCTGCTACACTGGCCTTTGCCATACAGGCGGCCTTGAGGGGCATAGAAGCATTGCCCCGGGAGAACGTTATGCCTTCCCTCGGTGTTCCTGAGCTCGCGATCATTTTCCTGATCATCATCGTGCTCTTCGGAGCCAACAAGATTCCGCAGATCGGCAAGGGTCTGGGTGAAGGGATCCGCAACTTCAAGAAGGGGATGAACGATGGCGAGAACGACGCCGCCGCCCAGATCCCCGAGAAGACCGGCCCGAAGTCGTAGCCCCTCCCCCGCGCGATCTCAACCCCTGGCCCCTTCTCCTGAAGGAGAAGGGGATCGTGTATTTCCGCTTGGGACCTACCGCGCGACGACGGCTTCGCGCCCCGCTTTCCCGTTGAGGGAGGCCGGGATGGGGGCAGGCGAGCCCGGGTGCGCCGCTCTGGCAGTCAGGGCTGCCGCTTTGACGCCGCGGGCCTCCAGCTTCCGGTTGTACACCGCGTACTGGGCCAGCACGTCGCGCACGAAGCTGCGGGTCTCGGCGTAGGGGGGCACCCCCGTGTAGCGGTCCTCCACGCCGGGGCCGGCGGTGTAGGCGGCGAGGGCCATCTCCAGATCCCCCGGGTAATCCGTGAGCAGGCCGTTCACGTAGCGGCTGCCCACGTCCAGGTTCACGTAGGGGTCGAGGAGGTCCCCGGTGACGCCGTAGTCCTGGGCCACGTCGGGGATCACCTGCATCAGGCCCAGCGCTCCCTGGGGGGAGACGGCGCGGGCCGAGAAGTCGGACTCCACGTTCACGATGGCGGCCAGCAGCAGCCCGTCCACGTGATGGCGCTCGGCGGCGGCGGCGATCGCCGTGCCGTACGGCAGCCGGTGCAGGAACCGGCGCCGCTCCTCCAGATCGTCCGCCCCGGGGTCGAGCAGCGACAGCTTGCGGGATTCCACGGCGGGCTCCGCCGCGGGCTCGGCCGCGGCGGCCAGATCGGCGGGCCGGAAGGCGTGGAACCGTCCGTCGCTGGCCGTCCCCGTGCCGGAGACCAGGAAGCTCGTGAGCTCCGGCGTCCCGGCGGAGGGGGGTGTCATATTGGGCTCGGCAGGCGCGGGATCGGAAGGAGAGGGTGCGAGGTTGAGCGCCAGGAACAGGGTCGCCGCCAACAGGGTCAGCGGGATGCGGATGCGTAAAGGTCGCTTCATCGGCCGATGGTCCTCCCTTGCTCTCTGCGGGGCCCGGACGCCGGAAAGCGCACGGGGCCCACGGCCGCATGATTGATCTTCAAAAATGCGCACACCCCGGCCTAAGCCGGGGGGTGGCACCGGATGCGTTCTGGCCCGGAATCTACTGCGAAATCGATGCCAAGTCCCCGCCCCGGCGGGTGGAAGCTCAGGGGATCAATCAGGAGGTGGGGCCTTCGGGGACGGCGGAGCCGTTGACCGGTCTCCCCCGCCGGCGGGGCTGCCGCCGGCCGGGCAGATCGTAGTCCTCCGCCCCGATGCCGAGGTCGGAGACCTTGTTGCGCAGCGTGTTGCGGTGGACGCCAAGCGAGCGGGCGGAACGGCAGAAATTGCCCCGATTGGACTTCAGGGAGGCGACGATGAATTGCCGTTCAAACTCACGCCGAGCCTGCTCCAGCGTCACGCCCCGGCGTACGAGCTCGTCGACGATCTGATACAAGCGTCCATTGAGATTTTGTTCGGCCAA
>JAICSG010000103.1 GCA_025937035.1 Thermoanaerobaculia bacterium
CAGGCCGAGCACGACCGCGAAGAGGAGCAGGGCCAGGGGCAGGCCGACGCGGAAATAGTCGCGGAAGCTGTAGCCGCCGGGGCCCATCACCAGGATGTTGACCGGGCTGCCGAGCGGGGTGAGGAAGGCGAAGGAGCAGGCGAGGGCGATCCCCATGGCGAAGGAGCGCGGATTGGCGCCGATCCGCTGCGCGGTCTGGATGGCGATGGGAGCCATGACGGCCGCCACCGCGGCGCCGCTCATCGCCTGGTTGAGCAGGATGGCCAGGGCGACCAACCCCGCCAGGATCGCCAGCGGTCCCAGACCGCCGAGCACCGAGAGGATCCCATGGGTGATGAGGTCGGCGGCGCCGGTCTTGGTCATCGCCGTCCCCAGGGGGAGCATGCCGGCGACCAGGAAGATGCTCCGCCATTCGATCGCCTTGTAGGCGTCGTCCATCGAGAGCGCCCCGGTGAGGATCATCACGAGGGCGCCGCCGAGCATCACCTCGGCGATGCCGAAATGACTGACGGTCGCGAGGACGAGGGTCGCGAGCATGATCGTCAGGGCCTGCCAACCGCGGCGGGGGGAGGGTGGCGGCTCGTCCACGCCGCGGTCGAGGACGATGAGGTCGGGCTCGGCGCGCAGCACCGGCAGCCGGCCGCGCTCCCCCTGGAGGAGAAGGCCGTCGCCGAGCTGGAGGGGGAGGTCGGTCAGCCCCGTGCGCAGCGAGCGGCCGGCGCGCCAGATGGCGAGCACGCTCATGCCGTAGCGGTCGCGGAAGCGGGCCTCGCGGAGAGTGCGGCCGATGAGGGCGGAGCGGGGGGAGAGGACGGCCTCCACCAGCACCACCGAGCGGGATTCGAGGTCGCGCTCGCGCCAGTGGCGCGGCGGCAGAGGATCGAGGTCGCCGGCGGCTCCGGAGCCGGCGAGCTCATCCGAGAGCAGGAGGACGTCCTCGGCCCGCAGCTCCTGGTCGGGGGAGGGGGCGCGCAGGATGCGCCCCTCGCGCTCGATGGCGAGCACGTTGACGCCGCGGGTCTCGCGCAGGCGGCTGCCGGCCAGGGTCTGGCCCACCAGCGGCGAGCCCGCGGGCACGCCGGCCCGGGAGAGGGTCTCGCCCAGGTGGTAGACCTCGGCGAGGCTCTCCTCCTGGCGCTGCATATCCTCGTAGAGCTCGACGGGCGAGCGCGCGGGGAGCTGGCGCCGGCCCCACAGAGCCATGTAGGCGATGCCGGCCGCCACGATGGGCAGGCCGACGGGCGCGAAGTCGAGGAGGCCGAAGCCGGGGAGATTGCGATCGCGCAACAGGCTGCTCACCACGATATTGGCGGTGGTGAGCAGGGTCGACATCCCTCCCAGAAGGGTGCCGAAGGCGAGGGGCATCAGGAGCCGGGAGGGGTTCACCCCCGATCGCTTGGCCGCGCCCGAGACCGCCGGGAGGAGCACGGCCGCGGCGGCGATGTTGTTCATGGTCAGAGAGAGAAAGGCGCCGGCGGTCATCACCGTGACCACGAGCCGCTGCTCGCTGGTCCCCGCCACTCGCACCAGGAGATCTCCGACCCTTCCCGTGATGCCGCTCCGTTCCAGCCCCGCGGCGAGGATGAAGATCGAGAGCAGGGTGATCACCGCCGAGCGGCTGAACCCCGAGAAGGTCTCCTCCGCCGTGAGCACCCCCGAGGTGCCGAGGGCCACCACGACGAGCAGCGCCACCAGGTCCGCGCGCAGCCGCTCGGTGAGCAGCAGCACCATGGCGGCGCCGGTGATGATCAGGGTGATGAGGAGGTGGGGAGTCATGGGAGAGTCAGATGCCCCAACCCCGAATCCCCCATCTCGACCTTGCCGCCCGGGAAGTACTCCTTCCAGCGCCGGGTCACCGTGGCGGCGGTCGCCTCGTCCGCGAAGAGCTCCCTGGGGTACCAGGGCTTCATGCGGGCATCGATGAGGATGGGGGGCGTGTAGGAGACGTGATGGCGGACCAGGCCGGTCGCCGCGGCATGGATGTCCGCCGCCGGCTCGAAGCGGGTGAAAGTGGTCCAGAGGAAATTGATGGGGCTCGCGGCGGCGCGGCGGGGCTCGTCCGTGAGCACCACCAGCGGCCAGCCGGTGAAGGCCGGATGGGCGGCGAAGCGGGCGGCGGCGCCGGGGTCGTCCGCGTAGGCGGGGCCGCCCACCACCAGACAGCCGGGGGAGAAGACGTGGACGTCCGTCATCCCCTGGGGGATCTCGGGCGCGGTGAAGCCGCGGGGGAGCTCGCGCACCGGATCGCCCAGGCCGAGCCAGACCCCCTTCGATCCTTCGTTCACCACCGGGCCGGTGTAGTCGAGCGTGTCCATCGAGAGGTTCGAGAAGACGTAGAGGTCGGTCTCGGGATGAGTGCGCTCGAGGAGGTGGGTGAGAGTAGCGCGGAAATCCTTGAGGTCGACGGCGCGGTCGGTCACCAGGAGGAACTTGGTGAGCGAGAGCTGCCCTTCCCCCAGGATGCGGAAGGCCGAGGCCATCGCCTCCCGCTTGTAGCGCTGCTTGACCACGGCGGCGGCCAGCGAGTGGTAGCCGGTCTCGCCGTAGGACCAGAGCTGCTCGACGGCCGGCATCACCATGGGGAAGAGGGGCGAGAGGAGCTCCTGGAGGAGGTCGCCGATGAAGAAGTCCTCCTGCCGCGGCTTGCCGACCACGGTCGCGGGGTAGATCGCGTCCTTGCGGTGGGCGATCCGCTCGACCTCGAAGACCGGGTAGTCGTGCTGGAGCGAGTAGTAGCCGTAGTGATCCCCGAAGGGCCCCTCCGGACGCCGGACCCGCGGCGGCACCTTGCCGATCAGCGCGAATTCGGCCGAGGCGACGAGCGGGTAGGGGCCGGGGCCCGGCGAGACGAGCTTCAGGCGCTCGCCCGCGATCAGCGAGGCGAGCATCAGCTCGGGGACGTTCTCGGGCAGGGGCGCGATGGCGGCGAGGATCAGCGCCGGCGGGCCGCCGAGGAAGACGGTCACCGGCAGGGCCTGTCCCCGCGACTCGGCGACCGCGTAGTGGAAGCCGCCCCCCTTGCCGATCTGCCAGTGCATGCCGGTGGTGCGGGCGTCATGGACCTGGAGCCGGTACATGCCGAGGTTGTGCCCCTTGCCTTCGGGATGCTCGGTGTAGACCAGGGGCAGGGTGACGAAGGGGCCGCCGTCCTCGGGCCAGGTGGTGAGCACGGGCAGGCGGTCGAGCCGGATGTCGGACGTGACGATCTCGGTCACCGGCCCTGAGCCCTTGCGGGAGGAGCCGATCCGCAACGCCTCGCGGGCGAGATCGCGGGCGCCCCAGAGCTTGCCCGGCGTGGGCGGCAGGAGGGTCTCCGCGAGGTGGACGATCCGCCGGATCAGCTTCAGGGGGCGCGTGCCGAAGGCCATCTCGGCCCGGCGCTGCGTGCCGAAGAGGTTGGTGGCGAGGGGGAAGTCGCGGTCCCGGACGTTGGTGAACAGGAGAGCCGGGCCGCCCGCCGCGATCACCCGCCGGTGGATCTCCGCCGCCTCCAGATGGGCGTCGACCGGCGCCTCCACGATGGCGAGGTCGCCGTCGCGGCGGAGCTGGTCGAGAAAGGCGCGGAGGTCGGGGTAGGTGGCGTCGGCCATGGCGGGGAGAGTCTATCCGCGCCGGGCCCCAAAACAACGAGACGCCCGGGAGCCGGGCGTCTCGCGAGGATTCCAGGAGGACGGAGTGCTACTGGCAGGGGTTGGAGCCGCAGCCGCCGCCGCCGCTGCCCTCCTTTACGACCTCGACGGTGATCGAGGTGCTGCCCGTACGGCTGCCGCTGTCGGTGACCGTCAGGCCCAGGGTGCTGAAGGTATCGCTGTAGGCGATGCCCGGGCAGGTCGTCCGGGAGTAGCTGCTGGCCGTGCCGACGGCGGTGCCGTTCCAGGTCCAACTGTAGCTGTAGGGCGACGTGCCGCCCGTGACAGAGGAGGTCCAGGTCGTGGTGACGCAATCGTACGCGTCGATATAGGTGGTCCCGTTGATCGTGGGCGAGGGGTTCGTCGCCACCGCCGGGCAGCTGTTGTTCGTCGCCGAGATCGTGTAGGAGGAGGGGCTCAGGTTGCTGCTGGTCATGCTGGCATAGGCGTACGATTGGCAGGTCGGAACACCGGTCTGGCTGGTGTACGCGCTCGCGGACACGCTCGCGCCGCTGCGGGGGCCGTCGGTCAGGGTCGAGGTCGTGGAGCCTCCGCTGACGACCGCCGTGGAGTAGGAATAGGCGTAGACCTCGCCGGTGAACCCGCACGAGCCGGTGAAGCTGGCGCTCGCCGAAGCCGTGACGCCCTGGGAGGAGGTCAGGGCCGCGGCGCTCGCGTCGTAGGTGAAGCTGAGGCTGCAGGAGATCTTGTCGTCGACCGGGGGAGCGCTGATGGCTTCGGCGGCCTGGGCGAGCGCGATCAGCTTCTGGGTGTTGGCGATCTCCTGCCGATGGTTGAGGATGGTCTTGCGCAGCTCCGGCGTCGGATTGGCCTGATAGGCGAGACGCAGGTTGCGGAGCTGGTTCTGGAGGTCCTGGAGCTTCCAGGTGAAGCCCGTCGCTCCGAACACGAACGTCTCCACCTGACCGGCCCCGCGGTCACGCTGCAAGCCTCCGTCCTGCACGATCTTCCACCCCTGCCTCAGCAACTGGGCGATCGGGTCGTTGGACCTCGCCTTGGTGTCCTGGGCGAGGCTCAGGTGCGCGGTGCCGACCGTCGAGAGGAATAGCAGGATGGCGGCGATGAGCTGCTTCTTGAGCATAGAGACTCCTTGGGCAATCCGCCGGGCCTCAATGGCCGGGGAAAAGATAAGCAAAAATTCAAAGTTAAACAACTATTCGAAATCTGATTCTAAGGAGATTGTTGGATGGTTGTCAATAGCATGCTGAAATCGCACTGGGATGTTGTCCCGCTTGCGGCGCGGGCCTCTGTCGAGGAGACTTGAGGGCACTGTCTCTGGCGTCCAGAAGGAAGAACGAGGAGATCCATGGCCCAACCTCTCCGCCGACCCTCATCCAGACCGATGGCCCGTCCCCGCCGCAAACGGCCCGTCCTGCGCCGCGTTTTCCTGGCGCTCACCGCGCTGATCGTCCTGTTGATCCTGGTTCTCGCGGCGGGTGGCTTCTGGGCCTACGACAAGATGCGGGCCAGCCTGCCCCGGCTGGACGGCGATCAGCGGCTCGCGGGGCTCGCGGCGCCGGTCGCGATCGAGCGGGACGAGCTGGGGGTGCCGGTGATCCGCGCCGCGAACCGGCTGGACGCCGCCCGCGCGCTCGGGTTCCTCCACGCGCAGGACCGCTTCTTCCAGATGGACCTGCTGAGGCGGCAGGCGGCGGGCGAGCTGGCGGAGATCTTCGGTCCGGCGGCGGTGAAGGTGGACCGGCGGCACCGGGTACACCGCTTCCGGGCCCTGGCGGAACGGGTCCTGGCGGCCTCCCCGCCCCAGGACCGGGCCCTGCTCGCGGCCTACACCGACGGGGTGAACGCCGGCCTCTCCTCGCTCGGCGGCAAGCCGTTCGAGTACCTGGCCCTGCGCGTCGATCCCGCGCGGTGGCGGCCGGAGGACTCGATCCTGGCCGTGTACGCCATGTTCTTCGAGCTCAACGACGACGTCGGCCGGCGGGAGTCGGCGCTCGGCCAGTTGCGCGACACCCTGCCGGCGCCGATGCTCGAGCTGATGGCCGCGCCCGGCACCGAGTGGGACGCGCCGGTCGTGGGCTCGGCCTTCGTGACGCCGCCGATCCCCGGGCCGGAGGTGTTCGACCTCCACAAGCGGCCGGCGGCCCGCAAGGCGGCGTCCCTCGCTCCGCCGGCGGACGACGGCCTGGAGGAGGCCGCCGCGGGAAGCAACAACTGGGCGGTGTCGGGGGCCCACACGGCGGACGGCAACGCCCTGCTCGCCAACGATATGCACCTGGGGCTGCGGGTGCCGAACACTTGGTACCGTGCTTCGATCGTCCGGCCAGACGGCCTGGGCGGCACCCTGCAGGTCACCGGTGTCACGCTGCCCGGCACCCCCACGGTCGCGGTGGGGAGCAACGGCCACGTGGCCTGGGGGTTCACCAACAGCTACGGCGACTGGACCGATCTCGTCGAGCTGCTGATCGATCCCAAGGACCCGGACGTCTATCGCACGCCGGACGGGCCGAAGCGCTTCGACAAGGTCCAGGAGCGCATCCGGGTCAAGGGTGGAAAGGACGACCTCTTCGAGGTCAAGGAGACGATCTGGGGTCCGGTGATCGGCGAGGACCATCTCGGCCGCCCGCGCGCGCTCGCCTGGACCGCCCACTTCCCGGAGGCGGTGAATCTGGAGATCGACCAGCTCCAGACCGCGCGTACGCTGGAGGAGGCGATGGCGGTCGCCAACCGCTCGGGCATCCCGCCGCAGAACTTCACGGTGGCGGACGAGACCGGGCGGGTCGGCTGGACCATCATCGGCAAGATCCCGCGCCGCGTCGGCTTCGACGGCCGGACCCCCACCTCCTGGGCCGACGGCTCTCACCGTTGGGACGGCTGGCTGGCGCCGGAGGAGTATCCGCGCATCGTCAACCCCCCCTCCGGCCGGATCTGGACGGCCAACGCCCGGGTGGTGGACGGCGAGGCATTGAGGGTTCTCGGCAACGGCGGCTACGACCTCGGGGCACGGGCCTGGCAGATCCGCGAGGACCTGATGGCCCTGGAGCGCGTGACTCCGCGCGACCTGCTGGGGATCCAGCTCGACGACCGGGCCCTGCTCCTGGAGCGCTGGCGCGGCCTGCTGCTG
This sequence comes from Thermoanaerobaculia bacterium, assembly GCA_025937035.1. Lineage (GTDB taxonomy): Bacteria > Acidobacteriota > Thermoanaerobaculia > Multivoradales > UBA5704 > DATARR01. The sequence continues at coordinate 6,733 of JAICSG010000103.1, forward strand.
CGGGCCCTGAGCCCCGCGGCGGCCAAGGGGCACCCCGGGCGCGCCGAGATGCGCCGGCTGGTGGAGACCACCTGGACCAACCGGGCCTCGGTGGGCTCGGCCGCCTACCGGATGGTGCGGGCGTTCCGCGGCTTCCTGGAGGACGAGGTCTTCACGTCGATCACCGGCCAGGGGGATGTCCCCGAGGAGGACCGCTACCGGGCGGCGGCGCAATTCGAGGGCGCGCTCTGGAAGATCGCCACCGAGCGGCCGCCCAACCTGCTCGACCCCCGGTACGGGAGCTGGGATCAGGAGATCCTGGCCGCCGTGGACGCCGCGCTGAAGAATTTCGAGAGCCAGGGGCGGAGCCTGGCCGACCGCACCTGGGGGGAGCGGAACACGGTGCGCATCCAGCACCCGCTGAGCCTGGCGGTGCCCCTCCTGGGCCACTGGCTCGACGTGCCGGCGCGCCAGCTTCCGGGGGACGAGAACATGCCCCGCGTGCAGGGGCCGGCCTTCGGTGCCTCGGAGCGGATGGTGGTCTCCCCCGGCCATGAGGAGACCGGGATCTTCCACATGCCGGGCGGGCAGAGCGGACATCCGCTCTCTCCCTACTATCAGAAGGGGGTCGACGCCTGGCAGGAAGGCAAGGCGACGCCGTTCCTGCCGGGGCCGCCCGTCCACCGGCTGCGGCTGGTGCCGGCCCATTGAACGGATATACTCCCGCGCCGGAACGCCGTTGAGCTTCGGGGAGGACCGCATGTCGCAGGGCACTGTTCACGTGATCGCCACCTTCTATGCCGAGATGGGCAAGGAGGATGAGATGGAGCGCGTCCTGCGGGAGATGATCGAGCCCACCCGGCGCGAGGCCGGATGCATTCGCTACGACCTGCTGCGCTCGCTGAAGGGCGAGAATTACGTCGAATTCGTCTTCGTCGAGGAGTGGGCCTCGGAGGCGGAGCTGGACGCGCACGGCCAGTCCGAGCACCTCAAGGCGCTGCGCCCCCGGATCAAGCACCTGATGGGCTCGCTCCCCCGCGTGATCCGCTACCGTCAGGTGGGCTGACCCGGAAATGAAAAGGGCGCGGCGTGAGCCGCGCCCCGTGCGTCTTCCAAACCTCTCCGGCTCAGCGAGAAGGCCGGTGCGCCAGGATCGCCTCCCGTCCCGCCAGATAGAGCAGCACGGTGAGGATCCCGAAGGGGATCAGCGCCAGGAGATTGGACCAGTCTCCCGCGAAGAAGGGGTTGATCGTCTCCATCGTCTTGGTGATCCGGGTGTCGAAGTCGGTCAGGAGCCCCTGGCTGAAGGCGATGGCGATGCCGGCGATGGCGCCGCCCGCGATGTAGCCCGACGCCATGAGCACGCCCGGGCTCTTGTCCCCCTCGGCCGTGAGCTGCTCCTCGGTCAGATTCTGGCCGGCGAACTTTTTGGCCACGTACTTGTCGACCAGCCAGCGCACCATGCCGCCGATGAAGATCGGGCTGGAGGAGGAGAGCGGCAGGTAGACGCCCACCGCGAAGGCGAGCGAGGGGATGCCGGACATCTCGAGGACGATGGCGATCATCACCCCCAGCAGCACCAGCCCCCACGGGAGCTGGCGGTTGAGGATGCCCTTGATGATGTAGGACATCAGGGTCGCCTTCGGGGCGTCGTACTTGTTGACCGTCACCTTGGTGCCGTTCGCGGTCGTGAACTCGTGCTGGGTGCCATTGATCCCCGGATCGACCAGATAGACCGGCACGCCGGCGTCGTTGACCAGGTAGCGGCCGGCCGGGCCGCCGGCGGTGTCGGTCTTCTGCCAGGAGCGGTAGGTGCCGCGGTCGGAGGCCGCCTGGGGCCCCTGCAGCGATTCGGTTTTCAAGGTCGAGAGAGTAGCCGGGTCGACCCGCAGGTCCGGCGAGTAGCCCTGGGCGACGATGTGCCCGGTCTGGTCGGCGAGCGGCACGTAGACGGTGGCCGCGTCGTTCAGCTTGAGCAGGATGGGGCCGAGGACGAGGGCCGAGGCGAGGGCGCCGAAGAGGATGGCGATCTGCTGGTTGCGCGGCGTGGCGCCGACCAGGAAGCCGGTCTTCAGGTCCTGCGAGGTGGTGCCGCCGTTCGAGGCCGCGATGCAGACGATGGCGCCGATCGAGAGCGCCGTCACGTAGTAGGTCGGGCCGGTCCAGCCGATCGCCAGGAAGATCAGGCAGGTCAGCAGCAGGGTCGCCACGGTCATCCCCGAGATCGGGTTCGAGGAGGAGCCGATCTCGCCGGTGAGGCGGGAGGAGACGGTGACGAAGAGGAAGCCGAAGAGGATGATCAGGAGCGCGCCCAGGAGGTTCCACTGGAGGTGGAGCTGCGGCACGATCATGATCACCGCGATCAGCGCCACGATGCCGCCGGCCACGAATTTGAGCGACATGTCCTGGTCGGTGCGCAGGACGGTCGCGGCGGGCCGTCCATTGGCTCCCGAGCGGCCCCGGAAGTCGGCGAGCCCCCCCTGGAGGCCGTGCCAGATCGTGGGCAGCGAGCGGAACAGGCTGATGATGCCGCCCGCGGCCACGGCGCCGGCGCCGATGTAGAGCACGTAGGCGCCGCGGATGTCGTTGGGGCTCATTTGGGAGATCGGGACCGTGCCGGGCGGGATCGCGCCGGTCGCCGCGCCGCCGAAGAACTTGATGGCGGGGATCAGCACCAGATAGGCGAGC
>JAICSG010000665.1 GCA_025937035.1 Thermoanaerobaculia bacterium
ATGAGTTGAATGTAGCGCGTGGATCGTGGGACGTGGATCGTGGATCGTTAGCTCACGACTGAGCCGTCACGATCCACGGTCCACAATCAACGCTCCACGAATCAGGCCGTCACCGGCCCGCGGCGCTCCTCGACGACGCGGCCGTCGAAGAGGTGGATCGTCCGCTGGGCGTAGCGGGCGAAGCGGGGGTCGTGGGTGACCATGCAGATGGTGGCGCCGTCCCGGTGGAGGTCCGCCAGGAGGTCCATCACCGTCTCGCTATTCTTCGAGTCGAGGTTGCCGGTGGGCTCGTCGGCGAGCAGGATCGAGGGCTTGCCGACCACCGCGCGGGCGACCGCGACGCGCTGCTGCTGACCGCCGGAGAGCTGCGACGGGTAGTGCTTCATGCGGTGCGACATGCCCACCCGCTCCAGGGCCTCCTGGACGCGCTCCTTGCGCTCCTTGGCGGCCATGCCGCGATAGGTGAGCGGCAGCTCCACGTTCTCGTAGACCGTGAGGTCGCCGATCAGGTTGAAGGCCTGGAAGATGAAGCCGATCTCCCGGTTGCGGATGCGGGCCCGCTCGGAGAAGGAGAGGTCGGCCACCTGCTTGCCGTTGAGCCGGTACTTGCCGTCGCTCGGCGTGTCGAGCAGGCCGAGGATCGACAGCAGCGTCGTCTTGCCGCAGCCCGAGGGGCCGGCGATCGAGACGTACTCGCCGTTGTGGATCTCCATGTGGATCCCCGACAGCGCGTGGGTCTCGACCTCGTCGGTCATGAAGACCTTGGTGACTCCGTCGAGCTGGATCAACGCCTCTGAAGGTGCGCTCATGATTCCTCCAAATTCTTCAGCCGCCACCCCCCGTGGGCCGGCGGCGCAGGGTGTTAGTTCAATCGGATCTTGTTGTAGCCATCCTGCGCCGAGGTGTCCGAGAGGATCACCTTGTCGCCGGTCTTCAACCCGCTGACGATCTCCACCGTGCTCACCGACATGCGGCCGAGCTGCACCGGCACGCGGACCGCCGTCTTGCCGTCCTCGCTCACCTTGAACAGCTCGACCTTGCTGTTCGGCTGTCCGTAGCTGGGGCGGCCCACGTAGAGCACGTCCGGCAGCTTCTCGATCTCGATCGTGCCGTCGACCGAGAGGTCCGGGCGGGCACCCTCGGGGAGGGCGCCGTCGAGCGCCACGTCCACGAGGACCGTGCCGTCCTGCACCGACGGGGCGACGCGGCTCACGTGGCCGTCGATGACCCCGTTGCGCGTGTCGATGGTGGCCCGCTGCCCCACCTTGACGTCCTTGGCCAGCACCTCGGGGATCTGGAGCTGCGCCTTGAGCCGCTCCGGCCGGGCGACCCGCGCCAGCAACGTGCCGGCGGCCACCCGCTGGCCCGCCTGCACCGGCAGCTCCTGCAGCACGCCGGGGATGCCGGCCCGCACTGTCAGCGAATTCACCTGGTGCTCCCGCAGCTCATAGAGGGCGCGCATCTGCTCCACCCGGGCGCGCTGCGCCGCGAGCTGCGCCTCGGCCGAGCGCTTGCTCTTCTCGTAGCGCTCCACCTCGATCTTGGCCTGCTTGCCGAGCTGCTCCGACTTCAGGGCCGAGAGCTTCTGGGTGATCTCGGGGATCAGCGCATCCTTGAAGAGCTTGGCGTCCGCCTCGTACTGGAGCTTCGCCTGGTCGTTGGCCGACTGCGCGGCGGTCACCTGCCCCTGCTGGGTGAGAAGCTGGCTGTCGAGCTGGGCCTTGAGGTTGTCGTAGTCGGCCTCGGCCCCCTTGAGCTGCGACTGCGCCTCCAGCGCGTTCTGCTGGGCCTGCGGATCGCTCATCTCCATGAGCACGGTGTCTGGGGTCACCTTCACGCCCGGCAGCGCCGGGATGCGCTCGATGCGGGCGTCGACCGGGGCCGAGATCACCAGGATGTCCACCGGCACCAGCGTGCCGGGGCCGCGGACGCTGCGCAGCATCGGGCCGCGCTTGACGCTGTCGATATACAGCGTTTCCTTCTGCACGGTAGGGGCGGCCGGCTCCAGCTTCGACAGCCCCAGGCTGACCAGCACCGCCACCGTCGCGATCGCCACGATCACGAAGGTGCGCCGCATGCGGCGTTTCTTGGCTTCTCCAGTACGAGGTATGTCCATTCCCATAGCGTTTCTCCGGTCCTGTCTACGCATCCCGCGTGCCAAGGTTTCAACCGTCGTAACTTCTTGATTCGACGAAATTTAAGAGTTCTTTCACGGGCCAGGAGTGTCCGGACGCGGGATGCGGCCGTCCCAAAAGCGGACACTCCGGGGCTCGTGTTAGTCTTGACGAATATGAGCGCCGAGCAACATCGTCAGGCGGCCCCGGCGGCTCTGGGCTTCGCCATCCTTACAGTGAGCGACACCCGGGCCCAGCGGGACGACACGAGCGGAAACGCCATTCGCGAATTGGCTGCGTCGGTGGGCCACCGGGTCGTGGATTCTACTCTCGTTCCGGACGACGTGGCGGCCATCCGGGGCGCCGTGCGCCGGCTGCTGGCCCTGCCGGAGGTGGACGTGCTGGTGGTGACCGGAGGGACGGGCTTCTCCCCCCGCGACGTCACCCTGGACGCGGTGGGCCCGCTGCTCGACCAGAAGGTCGACGGCTTCGGAGAGCTGTTCCGGATGCTCTCCTGGTCGCAGGTGGGGGCGGCGGCGATGCTCAGCCGGGCGGCGGCCGGCCTGGTGGGCACGCGGGCGGTCTTCCTCCTCCCCGGCTCCCCCAAGGCGGTGACCCTCGCCATGGAGGCGCTGATCCTCCCGGAAGCGGCGCACCTGCTGGGGCAGGCGCGCCGCGTGGACCGGGGGCCTACCGCCTCCCCGTGAACACCCGCCAGAGGAGCAGCAGCAGGATCGCGCCGATGACCGCGATCACCATGCTGCGGAAGTCGAAGCCGGAGATCCCGCCGAAGCCGAACAGGGTCGCGATCCACCCGCCCAGCAGCGCGCCCACGATGCCGATGACCATCGTGATGATGCACCCCTGGGGATCGCGGCCGGGGGTCAGAAGCTTGGCGATCGCGCCGGCGATCAGGCCGAAGATGATCCACGAAAGGATTCCCATCGTTCTCTCCTTTGATAGGCAGCCCGACTGGCCTGCGGGTTGGAGACGATAGCGAGAGCCGTGCCAGGAGAAGGGGCGGCGTTGCGGCTAGAATGTCCCCGCCATGCCTGCGACCACCGCGACGACCGAGACGAGCCCCACCCGACCGACCGGCTCCCGTCCCCGCCTGTTCCTGATCGACGGGTACTCGAACATCTTCCGCGCTTTCTACGC
>JAICSG010001154.1 GCA_025937035.1 Thermoanaerobaculia bacterium
AGCGGCGGCGGCGGGAGACTCTCGCCGCGCTCACCGCCGCGGGGCTGCTGGAGAAGAACCGCGGGCTGCCGCTCCCGGACCTGCCGCTCGCGATCGCCCTCATCACCTCGCACGGCAGCGCCGCCTACCACGACTTTCTCTCGGGGCTGACGGAGAGCGGCTACGGCTTCCGGGTGCTCTTCGTCCACGCCGCCATGCAGGGGCGGGAGTCGGAACGCGAGGTGGTCTCGGCCCTCTCGGCGCTGCGCGGCCTGGCGGTCGATTGCGCCGTCCTGATCCGCGGCGGCGGCTCGCGCACCGACCTCGCCGCCTTCGACAGCCGGGCCATCGCCGAGGCGATCGCCCACGCGCCGTTCCCCGTCCTCACCGGCCTCGGCCACGAGATCGACCGCGCCATCGCCGACATGACGGCCCACACCGCCTTCAAGACCCCCACCAAGGTCGCCGAGTTTCTGATCGAGCGGGTGGCGCGGGCCGACCAGACGGTGGAGGATCTGCGGCGGGCGCTGGCGCGGGAGGCCCTGGAGCCCTTGCGGGCCGGCCGCGAGGCCCTGGGACGGGCCGAGCGCGGGGTGAGCCTGGCGCGCATGCGTCTGGCCGCGGCCGGGGGCCGGATCGACGAGCACGCCCGCACCCTAGCCCGCCTGGGCCGCAGCGCCCTGCGCGACGCCGAACGGCGGCGGGAGGCCCTGAGCGGCCGTCTGATGGAGCTGGCCCCCCGGAGCCTCGCCACCGCCGAGCGCGAGCGCCAGCGGCGGGGAGAGCGGATCGCCGCCGCCGGCCGCGGCAAGGTGCGCGAGGCCTCCGCCACCCTCCAGGGAGTGGAGCGGCTCTGCCAGCAGCTCGCCCCGGAACGCACCCTGGAGCGCGGCTTCAGCCTGACCCGCGACGCCGCCGGCCGGCTGGTGCGGCAGCCGGATCAGGTACGACCCGGAGACCTCGTCACCACCCGCGTGGCCGGGGGGGATTTCAAGAGCCGAGTGGAGGAAAAATGAGTGAGCCGCAGCAGGCCGAGACCCTGAGCTTCCGCGCGGCGATGGACGAGCTCGAAGGCATCCTCGAGCGCATCGAGGGGGAGGAGATCGACATCGACCGCCTCGCCGAGGAGCTGCGCCGCGCCGCCGTGCTCCTCGACCTCTGCCGCGGCAAGATCCGCAAGGCGGAGGTCGAGGTCACCCAGATCGTGCAGAGCCTGGAGGGGCCGGAGGGGGAGTAGGGTCCCTACGGCGACGTGAACGCCTCCAGATCGGCGTTGCTGGCGAGGTGGTGGAGCGGGTTGTGGTACGTCTTCTGCGCCCCCGTCGCGGTGTCGGTCACCGTGACCGTGTAGTCCACGTCCGAGAGCGCCCCGTAGAACACCCAGAAGTGGCCGTTGACGCCGCCGCCGTCGAGCACCTTCACCATCAGCTCCAGGTTCGACGGGCTGAAGAACCAGAAGACTCCGGTGTCGTCGGTGAGCAGGACGGCCCGCCCCTGCCCGGAGAGCCCGTTGCGGGGGTCGATGAAGCTCACCGCCACCTGGAACCGGTTCTGGACGCAGAACGCCGTGGAGGTGGGGAAGCAGTTGGCCGTCGCGAAGAGGGCGTCCTCCGAGGCGGTGGCGATCTCCGGGAGAGGCGCCGCCTTCGGGGCGATATCGGGGGCGATACGGGCGGGAGCGGTGCCCGGCGGCGCCTTGAACGCCGTGACGTCCGACTGGCTGCCGAACTGGAGGGGCGGGTTGTGGTACGCCTTCGTGGCCCCCGTGACGGTG
>JAICSG010001068.1 GCA_025937035.1 Thermoanaerobaculia bacterium
AACGGCGTGCCGGCGGCCTTTCAGGCCATGGCGCAGCCCGCTCCGCCGCTGGCGGCCGGGGCGCGGCCGTGGCCGGCGCGGGCACACGGCCTCGCGTTGCTGTTCGCCCGCCTGACCATCGCCGAGCTCTCCTACCTGCCCCTGCTGGCCCTGGCGGCGGCCTGCCAGCGGTTCTGGGGGATCGACTGGCTGTCGGCGTTCGACCCCGCGTCGTCCGATCCGCGGCCGGTGCTGGCGGCGCTGGGCATCACCGCCGCCGGCTTCGCCCTGGTGCTCCCCCTGGAGGCCCTCGCCGTCCGCCTGCTGGGCGCGGTGAGGCCGGGCACCTACCCCCTCTACGGCTGGACCTCGCTCGCCGTGTTCATCAAGGAGCGGCTGCTGGAGTCGGCGGGCAACTCCCTGAGCGGCACGCTGCTCTGGCCGCGCTGGCTCCGCTGGGCGGGGATGAAGGTCGGCCGCAAGTGCGAGGTCAGCACGATCATGGAGGTGATCCCCGAGCTGGTCGAGATCGGCGACGAGTGCTTCTTCGCCGACGGCATCTATCTCGGCCGGCCCTGGCTGCACCGGGGCACCCTGACGGCGGCCCGCACGGTCTTCTCGACCCACACCTTTCTCGGCAACCATGTGGTGGTGCCGGGAGGGGCGGAGCTGCCGGAGGAGATCCTGGTGGGGATCTCGACCGTGGCCGAGGCCGGCCAGATCCGGCCGGGCAGCTCGTGGTTCGGCAACCCCACCTTCGAGCTGCCGCGGCGCGAGGTGGTCGAGGCCGACCGCTCGCTGACCTTCGATCCGGCCTGGTACCGCTACGTCAACCGGGTCCTCTGGGAATACATGCGCCTGGTGGTGCCGGTGATCCCGGCCCTGCTCGGCATCCTCTGGCTCAAGCAGGTCCCGCGCTGGCACGAGACGCAGACGGCGGCCGCGTTCTACGGCCTCACCCTCCCCGCCTCCTCGCTGGCCCTGGGGGGCATCCTGGTGGCGCTCGTCTTCGCCGCCAAATGGCTGCTCCTCGGCCGCGTGCGCGAGGGGCAGCATCCGCTCTGGTCGTGCTGGTGCAACCGGTGGGACCTCCTCTACGTCATCTGGGCCAACTACGTGCGCGGCAGCCTGACCAGCTTCGACGGCACGCCGTTCATGGCCTGGTGGCTGCGCGCCATGGGGTCCCGCATCGGCCGCCGGGTGGTGCTCGGCACCTCTTTCGCCCAGGTGGTCGATCCCGACATGCTGGAGATCGGCGACGACGCCACCGTCTCCTGCCTCCTGCAGCTCCACAGCTTCGAGGACCGGGTGCTGAAGATCGCCCCCTCGCGCGTGGGCGAGGGCTGCACGGTTGGCAGCGGCGCCGTGCTCCTCTACGGGGCCACGATCGGCGAGGGGGCCCGCGTCGAGGACGGCAGCGTGGTGATGAAGCGCGAGACCCTGCTCCCCGGCCAGTATTACGTCGGCTGCCCGACCCGGCCGGCCGTGGCGCCGGGCCTGGAATCCGCAAGCCCGAGCGAGGCAGCCGCGGCCTAGAATAGAGGCATGCCCGAGCTCCCGGACGTCGAGGTCTATCTGGAGGCGCTGCGCCCCCGGATCCTCGGTGAGCCGCTGGAGGGGGCCCGCCTGGCCAGCCCCTTCCTCCTGCGCACGGTCGAGCCGCCGCTCGCGAGCTTCCTCGGGCGGCGGGTCACCGATCTCCGCCGTCTCGGCAAGCGCATCGTGATCGGTTACGAGGGGGAGCTCTTCATGGTGCTCCACCTGATGATCACGGGGCGCCTGCATTGGAAGCCGCGCGGCGCCAAGATCGCGGGCAAGATCGGCCTCGCCGCCTTCGACTTCCCCACCGGCACCCTGCTGCTCAACGAGGCCAGCGCCAAGAAGCGGGCCGCCCTCCATCTGGTCGAGGGGGAAGAGGCGCTCGCCGCCTACGATCCCGGCGGCCTGGAGGTCCTGGA
>JAICSG010000862.1 GCA_025937035.1 Thermoanaerobaculia bacterium
TCCAGGGGTTCTTCGACCGCGACGTGGAAGACGGGCTCGAATTCCTGCGGCGGCGGGCGGGGGACCTCCCCCTGCACGTCTGGGGGGTGAGCGCCGGCGGCACCTGGGCCCACCTCGCTCTCAGCCGGGCGCGCGGCGTGGCCGGCGCCATGTTCGAGGACGTCTCCCCCCATCTCCTGGAGTGGTCCTGGCGCATGTTCCCCGCCTGGCGGCCCGGCTTCCTCTTCTTCCGGACCTGCTTCCGGTCCGCCTACCGGTTCCTGGACGCCCGCCGGCACGCGGGCGCGATGGACCTCGGCGCCGTCACCTACGTCAGCGGCGGGCAGGACCGCGGGGTTCGCTCCCGGGACACCGGAGCGCTCGCCGCGGCGGCGGGAGGGCGCTGCCGGATCGTGCCCGGGGCCGGCCATCTTGGCGCCATCAAGGTGGCCGGGGAGGAGATCCTCGCGCTGGCCCTCGACACCTTCCGGCGGGCCGAAGAGGAGCCGCGAGACGTCCCATCGCTTCGCGAGGTAGAATCCGCGGACTGTCCTTCGTTGGAGGGATGTCCGCATGAAGCCTGCCCCGTTCGAGTATGAGGCTCCGACCTCGCTGGATGCCGCGCTGGACCTGATGGCCCGGCACGGCGCCGACGCCAAGCTCCTGGCCGGGGGGCAGAGCCTCATCCCGGTGATGAATTTCCGGCTCGCCGAGCCGGCGCTCCTGGTCGACATCAACCGCGTGGCGGAGCTCGACTTCCTCCGCCAGGACGCCGACGGCACCCTGCGGATCGGCGCCCTGACGCGCCAGCGCCGCCTGGAGCGCGACCCTCTGGTGGCGAAGGTGGCGCCGCTGCTCCACGAGGCGGTCCCCTTCATCGCCCATCCGCAGATCCGCAACCGGGGGACCTTCGGCGGCAGCCTGGCCCACGCCGATCCGGCGGCCGAGCTGCCGGCCCTCGCCGTGGCCCTCGGCGCCCGCCTCCGCCTGCGCCGGAAGGGCGGCGACCGCTGGGTGGACGCCGCCGATTTTTTCGCCGGCCTGTTCACCACCGCCCTGGAGCCCGAGGAGATCCTGGTGGAGGCGGCCATCCCGCCCGCCCCTCCCCGCACCGGCTGGGCTTTCCTGGAGATCGCCCGCCGGCACGGCGATTACGCGCAGGCGGGGATCGCCGCCCGGGTGACCCTCGACGAATCCGGCCGCTGCCGTGAGGCCCGGCTGGTCTACCTGAGCGCGGGCGACGCCCCGGTGCAGGCCCGCGAGGCGGCCCGCCTGCTGGCTGGCCAGGAGCTCTCGGAGGCCGCCATCGAAGCGGCGGCGGAGAAGGCGTCCCGCGACGAGATCCACCCACCCGGGGACGTCCACTCCACCCCGGAGTTCAAGCGCCATCTGGCGCGCGTGCTCACCCGGCGGGCCCTGCGAAAGGCCGCCGAGCGGGCCCGGGAGGCCGCATGAGAAGGATCGCCGTCACCGTCAACGGCCGCGCCTACGAGCGGGAGATCGAGCCGCGCCTGCTGCTCTCGGACTTCCTGCGTCACGAGCTGGGGCTCACCGGCACCCACGTCGGCTGCGAGCACGGGGTGTGCGGCGCCTGCACCATCCTCTTCGACGGCGAGCCGGTGCGCTCCTGCATCATGCTCGCCGTGCAGGCGGACGGCCACGCGCTCACCACCGTCGAGGGGCTGGCTCCCGCGGGCGGGCTCCATCCGCTCCAGGAGGCCTTCTGGGAGTGCCACGGCCTGCAGTGCGGCTTCTGCACCCCGGGCTTCCTGATGACTCTGGTCCCCTTCCTGGAGGCCAATCCCGACCCCAGCGAGGAGGAGATCCGTCAGGCCCTCTCCGGCAATCTCTGCCGCTGCACCGGCTACCAGCACATCGTCGACGCGGTGAAGCTCGCCGCGGAGCGCCGGCGGACGCCGTCTCCATGAGCGATCCGCTGAAAGGCCTGGACGCCGCCGAGGCGCGCTTCGCCGAGCGGGAGCCCGAGGTGCAGGCCTTTCTGCCGGAGGAGGGGCGGTTCGACCGCCTGCGCCGGGAGGCGCGGGAGCTCCACGAGCGTTGGCCCGACCCCGGGAAGCGGCCGCCGCTCTTCGGCATGCTGGTGGGGGTCAAGGACATCATCCATGTCGACGGCTTCGAGACCCGGGCCGGGAGCCGGCTGCCGCCGAAGGTCCTCAAGGGCCGCGAGGCCCCGTGCGTGACCGCGCTGAAGAAGGCCGGCGCGCTGATCCTCGGCAAGACCGTCACCACCGAGTTCGCCTACTTCGCCCCCGGGCCGACCCGCAACCCCTGGAATCCGGAGCACACGCCCGGAGGGTCGAGCAGCGGCTCGGCCGCCGCCGTGGCCGCCGGCCTCTGCCCGGTGGCGCTGGGCACCCAGACCATCGGCTCGATCATCCGCCCGGCCGCCTTCTGCGGCGTGGTCGGCTTCAAGCCCTCGCGCACCCAGATCTCGACCGAGGGGATCATCCCGCTCTCCCCGACCCTCGACCAGCCGGGCTTCTTCACCCGCGA
>JAICSG010000932.1 GCA_025937035.1 Thermoanaerobaculia bacterium
CTACCCCTTCTTCCGCAACCCCCGGTTCCTCTTCCCCTCCTCCCCCTTCCGCCGCTTGCTGGCCGCCCACGAGCAGATCGGGCACCCCTCCAGATCGTGATACAGCGCCGGGCAGTGCTGCCGGCCGAAGTAGATGATCTGAAGGTGGCGCTTGCCCCAGGTCTCCTCGGGGAAGAGGCGCTTGAGATCGTGCTCGGTCGTCTCCACGTTCTTGCCGCTGGTCAGCCCCCAGCGGGTGGCCAGGCGGTGGATGTGGGTGTCGACCGGGAAGGCCGGCTGATCGAAGGCCTGGGTCATCACCACCGAGGCGGTCTTGTGGCCCACGCCGGGGAGCTCCTCCAGCTCCTCCATCGTGCGCGGCACCTGGCCGCCGTGCTTCTCCACCAGGATCTCGGAAAGACGTTTGAGGTTCCTCGCCTTGCCGTCGGTCAGGCCGATGCGGCGGATGAGGTGCCGGATCTCCTCGACCGGCAGGGCCGCCATCTGCTCCGGGGTGGAGGCGCGGGCGAAGAGGGCCGGGGTGACCTCGTTGACCAGCTTGTCCGTGGTCTGGGCCGAGAGGACCACCGCCACCAGCAGCGTGAAGGGATCCCGGTGCTCCAGGGGGATGTCCACCGTGGGGAACAGCTCGTCGAGGATCTCGCCGATGCGCTGGGCTTTCTCCTGTCGTGTCATGCGGGGCGAATTTCTATCACACCGCCACCTGGTCGTCGCGCTCCGAGGGAACCTCGCGATCGCGGACCGAGCGGTCGAGCAGGGTGCCGAGGCCGATCAGGGTGAGGGCGCAGCCCACGGCGAGCGCTCCGGCCACCAGAATCCCCAAGCGTGCATTGGCGGGTACCCGCGAGATCCCCAGGATGCCGAAGCCCAGGGCGATGGCCGCCGTGTCGGTCACGATCGCCGGTCCGCACTCGGCGATCGCGGCGAGCGCCGAATCGCGGCCCGCCCCCTCCTTCCTCACCCGCAGGAAGTCCTCGTAGAGATGGATGCCGTAGTCGATCCCCACGCCGAGGGTGATGGCGCAGAACATCGCCGTGGCGACCCCGAGGGGGATCCCCGTCCAACCCATCAGCCCGAGCATCCAGGCCACGGCGATCGAGGAGGGGAGGGCGATCAGGAAGCCCACCCAGAGCGAGCGGTAGAGGATCGTCACCACCAGCCAGCAGCCGAGCTGCGAGAGCGGCTGGGAGTAGACCTGGGTGCGCACGATGGCCGGGATCATCGCCTGGCTCACCGCGATGTCCCCCGCGAAGCCGATCCGCACCCCCAGCGGCTCCAGGTGATCCCGGGCGTAGCCCCGCGCCGCCTTCATCAGGCGGTCGACCTGCTTGTAGTCCGGGTCCTTCAAGAAAAGGGTGATCACCCCCTGGCGGCGGGCGTCGTCGATCACCTCCCGGCGCCGGGGGGCGCTCCGCACCTCGTCGAACCAGTGGAGCAGGTCCGCCACCTCCGCCGCCGAATCGGGGATGCTCATCGCCTTCGGGCTCCGGGCGTGCTTGAGGAAGGAGACCGTCGCCAGTTGCGAATACGGGCCGATCGAGCCCCCCACGCGCGGCTGGCGACCCAGGAAGGCCTCGAAATCGCCGATCGCCCGCAGGGTCCTGGGATCGAGAAGCGGCCCCGGCGTCCCCTCCTGGACGCCGGCGAGCGTCCCATGCCATCCCGAAAGATCGAGCTCGACCTGCAACAGGTGGGTGCCGTTGAACAGGCGGTTGACCTCGGCGGTGTCCTTGCGGAACGGGCTCCCCGGGGCGAAGCCGCCGATCCAGGAGTCCTGCACCTGGAGGCGGCCGATCCCGAGGCTGGTCAGGAGGGTCAGCACGGCGAGCGTCCCCAGGGTGCGCCGGGGGGACCGGAAGAGGGGGGCGAAGAAGCGCCGGAAGCGCTCCGAGGGCGCGGCGCTGGTCCCCACGGGCCGCCGCAGGGCCGAGGGGGGGAGCAGCGCGAGGATGGCCGGCCCCACCATCTGCGACCAGAAGAGGCAGAAGAGGAGCCCGGCGCCGGCGAATTCTCCGAAGCGGCTGACGGCAACGAGCGGCGTGGAGAGGAAGGAGAGGAAGCCGATGATCGTGGTCAGGGTGGAGAGCACGTTCGGCCGGCTCATCTGCGACAGCAGGACCCGCACCGTCTCCGGATGGCGGCGGTCGGCCTCGTTGGGCTTCGGCCCCAGGAGCTGCTGGTAGCGCCAGAAGAGGTGGATCTCGTCCGCCAGCGCCAGGGTGGTGAGGACGATCGGCAGCACGGCCGTGGTCAGGTAGACCGGCACGTTGAGCCATCCCATGAGGCCGAAGGTGAAGGTCTGGGCCGCGGCGAGTTGGAAC